>NZ_JBSFJU010000019.1:0-133465 GCF_053598215.1 Kitasatospora sp. NPDC001175
GTCGTGAGTGGCCATCAGGACGGTCGTTCCGGTGCGGTTGATGCGGTCCAGCAGCTTCATGATGCCGACCGAGTTCTGCGGGTCGAGGTTACCGGCTCCGGAGAGCACCGGCCCACCCCTCCCGGCCGTCGGCGGCGCGGACGCCTGCCGGTTACTTCACCGGCAGGGCGGTGCGGCCCCAGAGGCTGTTGGTGAGGGTGGCGGTGGCCCAGTACCAGGCGACCACCCCGGCGAGGGCGGCGATCCAGCCGGCTGCCTTGGCGAGCCCGCTGCTGCCGCCGAGGGTGGCGATGGCGGTGAGTAGCAGGGCGACCGTCAGCAGGCCGTAGAGCAGGCGGCTGAAGCGCCCGGAGGCCCAGCCGGCGACCGTGAGGGTGAAGGCGAGCAGGGCCCACAGCAGCAGGAAGAGCCCGGCGGCGTGCTTGCCGGTCCCGGCGGCCACGGACCAGGTGGCCCAGAAGGCGCCGAGGCTGGTGAAGGCGGTGCCGGTGAAGGTCTCTGAGCTGCGGAGCTGCCAGAGTCCGGCGATGAAGAGCGTGACCCCACCGACCAGGTGGGCGAGGGCGACGGCGTCCTTGACCCCGGCGCCGCTGAGGACGCCGGTGGCGAGTAGGCCGTATCCGAGAAGGGTGAGTCCGAGGGCCAGGTATCCGAGGGGACCCGCGTCGGCGGCTGCGGGTCGGGCGTTCGCCCCGGTAGCTTCAGTGCTCACCGGAGGCTCCTTTCACTCTGTGCGCAAGGTGGCGGCATGAGGACGGACGGGGGTTGCTGGGCGAGATGCCGTGCCTCAGGCGCACGGAAGCGGCACACGTCAGGAGGGGGACGGCTGCGGATGCGGGGCGCGGGGCACCGGGACACGAGGTGTCGGGCACGTGGTACTGGGCGCGGACGCACCGGGCATACGGCTCGGGACGCGTGGAGAGGCGTGCGGCGGCTGCGGCTGAGTGGGGAACCGGCGCGTCCGGCCGGTGGAGCCGGAGGCGGTCTGGTGGTCGATGTCCGCTGCGGGGAATTCCCCGGCGTATCCGGTGTACCCGCCTCCGGACCGCTTGCACCCTTGTGAATGTTACGATTTGTGCACCGGTGCGCTTCGGACGGTAACGACTATCGGTCGCCCAGGGGGAGCGGGCGGATGCCGCGTCGGCTCAGTCGACCCGCGGGCCGGGCACCCGGAGGGTGAGGATCGCCATGTCGTCCGAGGGCGGCTCGGGCGCGAAGCGTTCCACCGCCCGCTGGACGCGTGCCGCGACGGCTCCGGCGGTGAGCCCGGTGCAGCCGCTGAGGACCTGGGCGAGCCCGTCGTCGCCCAACATCCGTGAGCCTTCGCGGCGTTCGGTGACACCGTCGGTGACGCAGAGCAGTACCTCGCCGGGATGAAGCACCAACTCCTCGGCCTCCAGCTCCAGTTCGTCCAGCACGCCGAGCAGTGGCTGCGGTGAGGCGGCCGGTTCGACCTGTCCGTCGGTGCGTAGGCGCAGCGGCAGCGGGTGGCCCGCGCAGACCAGGGACAGCGCGGTGCTGCCGTCCGGTCGGGGCGTCAACTCCCCGTACAGCAGGGTGAGGAAGCGGCTGCGGGTGCCTTCGTCGAGGATGGCCGCGTTGAGCCGGGCGAGGACCTGCGGTGCGTCCAGGCCTTCGCGGGCGAGGAGGCGCAGCGAGTGGCGGGCCAGGCCGGTGACCGAGGCGGCCTCGGGGCCGGTGCCGCAGACGTCGCCGATGGCGAAGCCGTAGGTGCCGGGGCGGATCTGGAAGATGTCGTAGAAGTCGCCGCCGACCTCGTTGCCCTCGCCTGCGGCCTGGTAGAAGACCTCCACCTCGACGCCTGGGACCTTGGGCAGGTCGGGCGGCAGCAGGGCGCGTTGGAAGGCCTGGCTGGTGGCGGTGCGCTCGGAGTAGAGGCGGGAGTTGTCGAGGGCGAGGGCGGCTCGGCGGGAGAGGTCCTCGGCGAGTTCGAGCATTTCCTGGCGGAACCGGACACCGGTGCCGACACCGAGGACCAGCAGGCCGATCACCCGGTTGCGGGCGGCGAGCGGCAGGACCACGGTCTCGCCGAGCAGTCCGGCCAGTTCGGGGCTGTCGGCCAGGCCGGCGGCGCGGGCGGTCTCCAACGGGCCCTTCCAGAACCGGGCGCCGGGTGCGGGCTCGGTCTCGGGGGCAGGGGTCTTGTCGAGCAGGGCGCGCAGCGGGTCGATCCGGTCCTCGTCCTCGTGCAGCACGAAGGCGAGGTCGGCGCCGCCGTTCTGGTCGGCGGTGGTGTAGACGGCGCACCAGGCGGCCAGGGTGGGGACGGACATCTGGGCCATCAGGGCGAGGGTCTGCTGGTGCTCAAGGGTGCCGGCGAGCAGGTCGGAGGCCTCGACCAGGAAGGAGAGCGAGCCCCTGCGCAGGCGTTCGAGCTCGGTGAGCCGGGCGCTCTCCAGCGCGAGGGCGATCCGGTCGGCGGCGAACTGGAGGCGCAGCGCGTCCTCGTTGTCGTAGCGCCCGGGGGTGGCGGCGGCCACGCCGAGCGAGCCGGTGAGGCGGCCCTCGACCTTGAGTGGGACGGTGATCAGCGAGCGCAGGCCGGTGCCGCTGAGCAGTGGTGCCGAGCCGGGCCGCACCGAGAGGTCCTCGTGCACGGCGGGCAGCCGGGCGGAGTCGAAGCCGCGGCCGGTGCCGGCCGCGACCGGGATCGGGCCGCTCTGGCGTCCCAGCGGGCTGAGCCCGGTGGCCGCGCGGACCTCGAACTCGGTCTCGTCGTCACTGGTGAGCATCAGGTACGCGGCGTCGGCGTCGAGCAGGTCGCGGGCGCGTTCGACGACGCGCTGGAGCAGGCCGCCGAGGTCGTGCTGGTCGATCGGGCCGACCAGCAGGTCCAGCGGTTCGATGGCCGACGGGGTCTCGACGGCGGTGCTGGGGGAGCGCAGCACACCGCGGTCGATCTCACGGACCAGCAGGCAGAGGGTGGACGGGGTGCCGTGGGTGTCGCGGACCCGGACCTGGAGGCCGTACACCTCGGTGACCCCGCCGTCCGCGTGGCGCAGCCCGAAGCCGCCCTCCCAGCGGGCCAGCCGGAGGGTCTCGGCGAGGCCGAGGCCGATCCCGGCGCTCTGCGGCCAGACGGCCAGCTCGCTCCAGGGGCGGCCGACGACCCGGTCCGCGGGGTGCTGGAAGAGCGCCTCGGCGTCCGGGTTCCAGGCGCGGACCAGGCCGTGGTCGTCCACCTGCACGACGGCGACCCGCACCGGGGCCTCGGCGTCGGGGAGTTCGCCGCCGGGGAGGCTGGGCAGGGCGTAGCGGGTGCCGGTGACGTGTTCGGGCAGCGGCAGCCGGAACCAGACGGTCTTCTGTCCGGCCGCGTACTCGACGCCCCAGCGGCTGGAGAGCGCGGAGCACATCAGCAGGCCGCGGCCGCCCTCGCCGTCCGGGTCGGCGTAGCGGTCGGAGGAGGTGGCGGGGACGTTGGCGAAGGACGGCAGGCCGCGTTCGGGGTGGCGGTCGGTCACCTCGATCCGTACCGAGTCCTCCTCGCGCAGGCAGGCGACCTCGGCGGCGGTACCGGCGTGCACCACGGCGTTGGTGACGAGTTCGCTGACCAGGACGACGGCGTCGTCGACGACCTCGGGGAGCCCCCAGCCGAGCAGGGCGTCGCGGACGAAGCCGCGCGCGGCGGCGGCCGAGCGGCCGACCGGTTCGAAGGTGGCGGATGCGCGCGCGGTGACCACGTGCCACTTCTCCCATCAGGTCGCTCGACGGCTCTGCTCCGGCCCGTTGGCACCGGCCGGGAGAGACTTCCCGTTGGTGCCGGCCGGGAACCCCCTCCCGGCCCGGCCGACCTGGCGGCGGGTGTCGGAGCGGCGGCGGGGAGCGCCCATGGCCAGGTGCAGCGCTCCACCCTACTTTCCGCTTGGTACCCCGTGGGCCCGGGGCACCGAAACAGCCACGAGAAGGTGATTCTGGCCACCAGTTTGTCCGGCACTGGTGGAGACCCTGTGCAACGGGCCGGACACGGAGCGCCGGTGCTGCCAGACTGGGGGGTCCGCCGCATGCGGCGACGCAGTACGGTCGGTGGGGTGTGCCGGCGGCTGTCCGCAGCGGCCGGGGCGATGTTCGGGGGCGGGCCGGTGCCCGTTCCCGATCGGACTTGAACAGTCACGACGTGGGAGGGCCCGTTGAGTTCGGCCACCAAGGACGTACCCGGTACGACTCCGGCGACCGCGCGCGGTGGCCGGGCCGCGCAGGCACGCGGCAGCCAGGGGCGGCGTCCGAGTCACAACCGGGGAGCCGAGCCCGCGGATCTGCGCAAGCTGCTGGCGGCGCTGACGGCGATGCGGGACGGCAACTTCCGCCGCCGGCTCACCGTTCCGGGGGACGGGCCGCTGGCCGAGATCGCGGCGGTGTTCAACGAGGTCGCCGAGCGCAACCAGCACCTGACCGGTGAACTGGCCCGGGTCCGCCGGGCGGTGGGCCGGGAGGGACGGCTGTCCGAGCGGCTGGAGAGCGGGGTCGGCGAGGGCGCCTGGATGGCGGCGGTCGACAACTGCAACGCGCTGATCGACGACCTGGCGCGGCCGATGGCCGAGGTGGGCCGGGTGCTCTCCTCGATCGCCGAGGGCGACCTGGACCAGCGGATGGAGTTGCGCTCGGTCCATATGAACGGGGTGAGCTACCCGCTGCGCGGGGAGTTCCTCAAGGTCGGCCGGACGGTCAACGGACTGGTGGACCAGCTCTCGGAGTTCACCGACGAGGTGACCAGGGTCGCCCTCGAGGTGGGTACCGAGGGCAAGCTCGGCGGCCAGGCCAGGGTGCGCGGTATGTCGGGCAGTTGGAAGGACCTGGCCGACTCGGTCAACACCATGGCCGGCCGGCTGACCGCGCAGGTGCGCAACATCGCCGAGGTGACCACGGCGGTGGCCAAGGGCGACCTCTCGCACAAGGTCACGGTGGACGTGGCCGGCGAGATGCTGGCGCTGAAGAACACCGTCAACACGATGGTGGACCAGCTCAACTCCTTCGCCGCTCAGGTCACCAGGGTGGCCAGGGACGTGGGCACCGAGGGCCGGCTCGGCGGGCAGGCGCAGGTGCCGGGCGTCGCCGGGGTGTGGCGTGATCTCACCGACTCGGTGAACTTCATGGCCAACAACCTGACCGCGCAGGTGCGCAACATCGCCGAGGTGACCACGGCGGTGGCCAAGGGCGACCTCTCGCGCAAGATCGAGGTCGATGCCCGGGGCGAGATCCTGGAGTTGAAGAACACCATCAACACCATGGTCGACCAGCTCTCCGGCTTCGCCGAGCAGGTGACCAGGGTGGCGCGCGCGGTGGGGACCGAGGGCATCCTCGGTGGCCAGGCGCAGGTGCCGGGCGTCGCGGGGGTCTGGAAGGACCTCACCGAGAACGTCAACTCGATGGCCAACAACCTGACCAACCAGGTGCGCAACATCGCGCAGGTGACCACGGCGGTGGCCAAGGGCGACCTGTCGCAGAAGATCCAGGTGGACGCCCGGGGTGAGATCCTGGAGTTGAAGAACACCATCAACACCATGGTCGACCAGCTCGGTGCGTTCGCCGACGAGGTGACCAGAGTCGCCAGGGACGTCGGCACCGAGGGCATCCTCGGCGGTCAGGCGAGTGTGCCGGGGGTGTCCGGTACCTGGAAGGACCTGACCAACAGCGTCAACTTCATGGCGTCCAACCTGACCAGTCAGGTGCGGAACATCGCAGAGGTGACCACAGCGGTGGCCCGCGGCGACGTCTCCAAGAAGATCACCGTCGACGCGCGCGGCGAGATCCGTGAGCTGGTGATGACCGTGAACACGATGGTGGACCAGCTGTCGGCGTTCGCGGACGAGGTCACCCGGGTGGCCCGCGAGGTCGGTACCGAGGGCATCCTCGGCGGTCAGGCCCGAGTGAGCGGGGTCTCCGGTATCTGGCGGGACCTGACCGACAACGTCAACTTCATGGCGTCCAACCTGACCAGTCAGGTCCGCAACATCGCCGAGGTCGCCTCGGCGGTCGCCCGGGGTGACCTCTCCAAGAAGATCACCATCGAGGCGCAGGGCGAAGTCGCGGCCCTGGCGGGCACCTTGAACACCATGGTGGACCAGCTGTCCTCGTTCGCGGTCGAGGTGACGCGGGTGGCGCGCGAGGTGGGCACCGACGGCATCCTGGGCGGCCAGGCCAGCGTCCCCGGCGTCGCCGGCATCTGGAAGGACCTGACCGACAACGTCAACCAGATGGCCAACAACCTGACCGGGCAGGTGCGGAACATCGCCCTGGTCATCACCGCGGTGGCCCGCGGCGACCTCTCGCAGAAGATCGACGTGGACGCCCGGGGCGAGATCCTGGGGCTCAAGACCAGCATCAACACGATGGTCGACCAGCTCGGCGCCTTCGCCGACGAGGTCACCCGGGTCGCCCGCGAGGTGGGTACCGACGGCCGGCTCGGCGGCCAGGCCCGGGTCCCCGGGGTGGACGGCACCTGGCAGGACCTCACCGAGTCGGTGAACGAGCTCGCCAACAACCTGACCCGCCAGGTGCGGGCGATCGCCCAGGTGGCCACCGCCGTGACCAGGGGCGACCTGAGCCTGAAGGTCGACGTCGACGCGTCCGGCGAGATCGAGGAGCTCAAGGACAACATCAACCAGATGATCGCCAACCTGCGCGACACCACCCGCACCAACCAGGAGCAGGACTGGCTCAAGACCAACCTCGCCCGGATCTCCGGCCTGCTGCAGGGCCGCCGGGACCTGGAGGCCGTGGCCTCGCTGATCATGAACGAGTTGACCCCGGTGGTCTCCGCCCAGCACGGCGCCTTCTTCCTCGCCCAGCCGGCCGGGCGCACCGCCGAACTGATCACCGAGGACGACGACGAGAACGACACCGTGCTGCGCCTGATCGGAAGTTACGGCTACCAGCGCCGGGCGATGCCGACCACCTTCCGGCCCGGTGAGGGGCTGGTCGGCCAGGTGGCGGTGGAGAAGCGCTCGATCATCCTCAAGGAGACCCCGCCCGGCTACCTGAAGATCGCCTCCGGCCTCGGCGAGGCCAGCCCGGCCCATGTGGTGGTGCTCCCGGTGATGTTCGAGGGCCGGCTGCTCGGTGTGATCGAGCTGGCCACCTTCAGCTCCTTCACCACCGTCGCGCTGGACTTCCTCAACCAGATCGCCGACCTGATCGGCGTCACCGTCAACACCATCAGCGTCAACACCAAGACCGAGGGCCTGCTGCTGGAGTCCCAGCGGCTCACCGCCGAACTCTCGATGCGCTCCGCCGAGTTGGAAGCCCGCCAGGAGGAGCTGGAGCGCACCAACGAGGAGTTGCAGGAGAAGGCCGAGCAACTCGCCCAGCAGAACCGCGACATCGAGATCAAGAACGGCGAGATCGAGGAGGCCAGGCAGGTCCTGGAGGAGCGCGCCGAACAGCTCGCGCTCGCCTCGCGCTACAAGAGCGAGTTCCTCGCCAACATGTCGCACGAGCTGCGCACCCCGCTCAACTCGCTGCTGATCCTGGCCAAGCTGCTCTCCGACAACAACGAGGGCAACCTCTCCAGCAAGCAGGTCGAGTTCGCCGAGACCATCCACGGCGCGGGCTCCGACCTGCTCCAGCTGATCAATGACATCCTCGACCTCTCCAAGGTCGAGGCGGGCAAGATGGACGTCCGCCCGGCCAAGATCGCGCTGGTCCAGCTGGTCGACTACGTCGAGGCCGCCTTCCGCCCGCTCACCGTGGGCAAGAGCCTGGACTTCGCGGTGGTGGTCTCCCCGGACCTCCCGGTCACCCTGCACACCGACGAGCAGCGGCTCCAGCAGGTGCTGCGCAACCTGCTCTCCAACGCCTTCAAGTTCACCGAGTCCGGCGCGGTCGAACTGCGGATCCGCCGGGCGGGCGGCGCCCCGCAGCACATCCGGGAGCAGCTGCTGGAGAGCGGGTCGATCACCGACCCCGACGAGCCGCTGATCGCCTTCTCGGTCTCCGACACCGGTATCGGCATCCCGGACAACAAGCTGCGGGAGATCTTCGAGGCATTCAAGCAGGCCGACGGCGGCACCAGCCGCAAGTACGGCGGCACCGGCCTCGGACTCTCCATCAGCCGGGAGATCGCCAGGCTGCTCGGCGGTGAGATCCACGCCGAGAGCGAGCTGGGACAGGGCTCGACCTTCACCCTCTACATGCCGCTGCGCAGCGAGGCCCCCGGCTCGGCGGTCACACTGGAGCGCCTGCCGTCGCCGCAGGTCAGGGCCAGCATCGCGGTGACCCCGGCCGGGACTCCGGTGCCGGTGGGCGAGAACCCGGCGGAGCACTGGGCACAGGAGGTGCGCGAGCTGGCGCAGGAGCGCCGCCGGGGCGAGGCCGAGCGGCGGCGGGCGGCCGAGGAGCAGGCCGGCGGCCTCGGCGGAGAGCCGGTCGCGCGGCAGAACGGCGTAGAGCAGTTCCAGGGCCGCTTCGACGGCCAGCGGGTCCTGATCGTGGACGACGACGTCCGGAACGTCTTCGCGCTGACCAGCGTGCTGGAGCAGTACGGGCTGACGGTGCTGTACGCCGAGAACGGGCGGGCCGGCCTGGAGGTGCTGGAGCAGCACGAGGACGTGGCGCTGGTCCTGATGGACATCATGATGCCGGAGATGGACGGCTACGCGACCACCGAGGCGATCCGCCGGATGCCCCAGTTCTCCGGCCTGCCGATCATCGCGCTGACCGCCAAGGCGATGAAGGGGGACAAGGAGAAGAGCCTGGAGGCCGGGGCCAACGACCACGTCACCAAGCCGGTCGAGACCGATCACCTGTTGGCGGTCATGCGCCAGTGGCTGACCGGCAAGTAGTCGCCAACGGCGCTGGCAATCCGGAACGCGCGCCGGGCGCGTCTGACCATGCGTGTGAGGGAAGGGCGCGGCGCAGCGCTCCCGGAGGCGAGTGGAACCGAAAAATATGGGGAATCCGGGTTTCCGGCTGGGCTGGCGGGCCGAGCCGGGAACCGGGTAAGGTCACCCATCGTTGCGAACGGTGACCGGATGGTGACAAGGCGCGGTCTCGGGTCGGTCGCGGTTCGGAGTGTCTCCACGAAGTCTGCGGGCCGCATTTGCGCACAGCGATGTGGCGGGCGAGGGGGTGCGGCTAGCATGACCGGGGCAGTGGTGGGCGGCACGCGGGTGCCTTCCCTCGGAAAACAACCGGCAGGAGGGCGGGTCCTGGTGCAGAAGGCGAAGATCCTCCTGGTCGACGACCGGCCGGAGAACCTGCTCGCGCTGGAGGCGATCCTCTCCGCGCTGGACCAGACCCTGGTGCGCGCCGCGTCCGGCGAGGAGGCGCTGAAGGCGCTGCTCACCGACGACTTCGCGGTGATCCTGCTGGACGTGCAGATGCCCGGGATGGACGGCTTCGAGACGGCCGCCCACATCAAGCGCCGGGAGCGGACCAGGGACATCCCGATCATCTTCCTGACCGCGATCAACCACGGCCCGCACCACACCTTCCGGGGCTACGCGGCCGGTGCGGTGGACTACATCTCCAAGCCCTTCGACCCGTGGGTGCTGCGCGCCAAGGTCTCCGTCTTCGTGGATCTCTACACCAAGAACTGCCAGCTCAAGGAGCAGGCGGCGTTGCTGCGGCTGCAGTTGGAGGCGGAGGAGCAGCCGGCGATCGGCAGTGTGCTGCTCGGCGAGCTGTCCGCCCGGCTGGCCTCGGTGGAGGAGCAGGCGGAGGCGCTCACCAAGCAGCTGGCGGGGTCCAGCGAGGCGGGCGCGGCAGTCACGGCCGCGCATCTGGAGCGCAAGCTCTCCAGTCTGCGCCAGGCGCTCGAAGCCTTGCGACCGGGCGCGAACTGAGCTTCGCGCGCCCCGCGTGCGCCCCTCAAAGACGACAGTGGAGCGTGACCTCTCGGAGCCTGGCGAGTCGGCGCGTCGGCCGGGGCTGGTGCCCGGCCGGCTGTCACCGGATCCTCGCCTGACGGGGCGTCGGCGACACGTGGCGATCGGTCACATGTGCACCATGAGCGGCCCCCGGTAGGCTGCTGACTCATGGCCACACGTACGCCCGGCAGTGCCGCACGCAACTCGAAACCCGGGCCGGCCAAGCAGGCCTCCACCGCCAAGCCCGCCGCGAAGAAGGCTGTTGCGAAGAAGCCCACCGCCAAGCCCACCGCGAAGCCCGCGGCGAAGAAGGCCGTCGCGAAGAAGCCCACCGCCGCCAAGCCGGCGGCCAAGCGCGCCCCCGCGAAACGGACCGCGGCCAAGCCCGCCGCCAGGGTCGCGGCATCGCCGCCGCCGCGGCCGATACTCTTCCGGGCCGTCCGGGCGGTCTGGCTGGGAATGGCGCACAGCATCGGCGCGGTCTTCCGGGGCTTCGGCGACGGCGCCAGGAACCTCCACCCCGACCACCGCAAGGACGGGATGGCGCTGCTACTGCTCGCGCTGTCCCTGGTCACGGCGGTGGGTACCTGGTTCAGCCCGCAGGGCTGGCTGGGCGAGGCGGCCACCGACGTGGTGTCGGGGCTGTTCGGCCGACTCGATGTACTGATGCCCCTGCTGCTCGCAGTCCTGGCGGTCCGTCTGATGCGCCACCCGGGGGTGCCGGAGGCCAACGGCCGGGTCGCGATCGGGCTGAGTGCGCTGATCGTGGGCGTCCTCGGCCTGGTGCACATCGGCTGCGGCGCACCCGGGATGTCCTCCGGTGCGACCCGGATACGGCTGGCCGGGGGCATCCTCGGCTGGGCGGTGTCGACGCCGATGATGGCCGCCGCCGGACCGCCGCTCGCGGTGCCGCTGCTGTTGCTGCTCGCCTTCTTCGGCCTGCTGGTGGTCACCGCCACCCCCGTCAACCGGATCCCCGAGCGGCTGCGCCTGTTCGGGGAGCGCCTGGGCATCGTCGAGTCGCCGTACGCCGAGTACGACCAGGAGTACGGGCACGAGTACTCCACCGAGCCGCCCGAGGACGCGGACCCGGACGCGCTGCCGTTCACCGTCGGGAACGAGGACGCCCCCGAGGACGAGGTGGCGGCCCGGCGGCGGCGCCGGCGCAAGAAGGCGGACGAGGCCGAACAGGCGGCCGCCGACGACGCGTTCACTCCGGACCCGTACGCGACCCGGGACATCGCCGCGGGGGTCGCCGCCGAGTTGGGCAGCGCCCTGGCGCACGGGGTGCCCGCCTCGCCCGCGGTGGCCGGAATCATGCACCAGGTCCAGGACCGCACCGCTCCGCCGGAGGAGCCCGCGGTCCCGGCCGCCCGCACCGCCGACCGGGTCGACCTGTCCAAGCACGGGGCGGACCCGGTCCGGATGGAACAGCTCCAACTGCCCGGCGGCGGCGCGTACCAGCTGCCACCGTCGGACCTGCTGGAGCACGGTGCGCCCGCCAAGGCCCGCAGCGCCCTCAACGACGAGGTGGTGGCCCAGCTCAGCGGCGTCTTCGCGGAGTTCAAGGTGGACGCCAGGGTGACCGGCTTCACCCGCGGCCCGACGGTGACCCGCTACGAGGTCGAGCTCGGCCCCGCCGTGAAGGTCGAGCGGATCACCGCGCTGGCCAAGAACATCGCCTACGCGGTGGCCAGTCCGGACGTGCGGATCATCAGCCCGATCCCCGGCAAGTCGGCGGTCGGGGTGGAGATCCCCAACCGGGACCGGGAGATGGTCAACCTCGGCGACCTGCTGCGCTCGCGCAGCGCCGTCGAGGACCCGCACCCGATGGTGGTCGGGATGGGCAAGGACGTCGAGGGTCAGACCGTGACGGCCAACCTCGCCAAGATGCCGCACATCCTGGTGGCCGGTGCGACCGGTGCGGGCAAGTCCTCCTGCATCAACTGCCTGATCACCTCCGTGCTGGTCCGCGCCACCCCGGACGAGGTCAAGATGGTGCTGGTCGACCCCAAGCGGGTCGAGCTGACGGCGTACGAGGGCATCCCGCACCTGATCACGCCGATCATCACCAACCCCAAGAAGGCCGCCGAGGCCCTCCAGTGGGTGGTGCGCGAGATGGACCAGCGCTACGACGATCTGGCGGCCTTCGGCTTCCGGCACGTGGACGACTTCAACGCGGCGATCCGGGCGGGCAAGGTCACCCCGCCGCTGGGCAGTGAGCGCGAGCTGAAGCCGTACCCGTACCTGCTGGTGATCGTGGACGAGCTGGCCGACCTGATGATGGTCGCCCCGCGCGACGTCGAGGACTCGGTGGTCCGGATCACCCAGCTGGCCCGGGCGGCCGGAATCCACCTGGTGCTGGCCACCCAGCGGCCCTCGGTGGACGTGGTCACCGGTCTGATCAAGGCCAACGTCCCGAGCCGGCTGGCCTTCGCCACCTCGGCGATGGCCGACTCCCGGGTCATCCTGGACCAGCCGGGCGCCGAGAAGCTGATCGGCAAGGGCGACGCGCTCTTCCTGCCGATGGGCGCCGGAAAGCCGGTCCGGATGCAGGGGGCCTTCGTCACCGAGGCCGAGATCGCCAAGGTGGTCCAGCACTGCAAGGACCAGCTGGCCGCGACCTACCGGGACGACGTCATGGTCGGCGGCGGGTCGAAGAAGGAGATCGACGAGGAGATCGGCGACGATCTGGAGCTGCTGATCCAGGCCGTCGAGCTGGTGGTCTCCACCCAGTTCGGCTCGACCTCGATGCTCCAGCGCAAGCTGCGGGTCGGCTTCGCCAAGGCCGGGCGGTTGATGGACCTCATGGAGTCGCGCGACATCGTCGGGCCGAGCGAGGGTTCCAAGGCCCGCGACGTGCTCGTCAAACCGGACGAACTGGACGCCGTCCTGCTCACCATCCGCGGCTGACGGCAGCGGGGCCTCACTCGTTCGGAGGAAGCGGGTGAGGCCCGGTAGACGTGGAACCACCGACTCGGCCCGGGACGTCCACCGGGAAGGGGAGCCGGTGTGCCCGCCCGGTTGACCGCGGGTCAGCGCCCACCGGCAACAGGGGGCGCGTCGGGGTCCGCTCCGCTTGAGAAAGGCTCCGCCCCCGCCCCTAAACTGTCTTCTCAGCAGATGGCCAACGTCGAAAGGCGCTCTCCAGTGACCATCGGCAAGTCCCTCCGCCGCGCCAGTCGCCGGTCCTCCGCCACCCCCTCGGGGGCCGTTCCGGAGCAGCTGCCGTCCGCCGGGCCCGCCGCCGAAGCGGGGAGCATCGGCCGGGTACTCGCTGCGGCCCGGCTGGCCGCCGGGATGACGGTCGATCAGGTGAGTTCCGGTACCCGGGTCCGGGTGCCGATCGTGCGCGCCATCGAGGACGACGACTTCAGCCGCTGCGGCGGAGACTTCTACGCCCGCGGCCACATCAGGTCGATCGCCCGGGCGGTCGGTGTCGACGCCGAGCCGCTGGTCGCCAGGTACGACGCCGCGCACGGCGGACCGCCGGGGCTGCAGCGCCCGCGCCAGCTGCTGGACACCGGGCCGATCAAGGTCGCCGACCACCGGCGCCCGAACTGGACGGCCGCGATGACGGTTGCGATCGTCGTGGTGGTCGCGCTGATCGGCTTCAACCTGTTCGCCGGCAAGCCGAGCCGTTCCACGGCCGGCTCGGCCGACACCCCGCGGTCCGCCGCCGCCTCGACCGCGCCACGGTCCGGCCGGCCGTCCGCCACCACGGGGAGCGCCGCGTCGAGCGCCGCGGCATCGAGCCCTGGCGCGATCGCTGCCGCCCCGGCCGACAAGGTCACCGTCAAACTGGTCGCGGAGAAGGACACCAGCTGGGTTTCGGCCACCGACAGCAACGGTAAGTCGCTCTTCCAGAACAACCTGGACCAGGGCACCGACCAGACCTTCACCGACCCCAAGCAGATCAAGCTGGTGATCGGCAACGCGGCCGCCGTACACGTGTACGTCAACGGCAAGGACCTCGGCCCGGCGGGCGCCGACGGCCAGGTGGTGCACCTCACGTACACCCCGGGAGACCCGCAGACGGGCTGAGCGGACCCGTACATTCCGGGCGCGCGGCCTCCGGGGCGAACGGCACCGGAAGTCGCGCGTTAATCTTGGCCCTATGCCTGAACGCCGTACAGTCGCCCTTGTCACGCTCGGATGCGCCCGCAACGAGGTGGACTCCGAGGAACTCGCCGGGCGACTGGAGGCCGACGGCTGGCAGCTCGTCGACGACGCCTCCGAAGCCGACGTCGCCGTCGTCAACACCTGCGGGTTCGTCGAGGCTGCCAAGAAGGACTCCGTGGACGCCCTGCTGGAGGCCAACGACCTCAAAAACCACGGTCGTACCCAGGCCGTCGTCGCGGTCGGCTGCATGGCCGAGCGATACGGCAAGGAGCTCGCCGACGCGCTGCCCGAGGCGGACGGCGTGCTGGGCTTCGACGACTACGCCGACATCTCCGCCCGCCTGCAGACCATCCTCTCCGGCGGCCACCACGCCCCCCACATCCCGCGCGACCGCCGCAAGCTGCTCCCGCTGACCCCGGTCGAGCGCCAGGCGGCCGCCGCGGAGGTCGCGCTGCCGGGCCACGGCGCCCCCGAGGACCTCCCGGAGGGCGTCGCCCCCGCCTCCGGCCCGCGCACGCTGCGCAAGCGGCTGGACGACAGCCCGGTGGCCTCGATCAAGCTGGCCTCCGGCTGCGACCGCCGCTGCTCGTTCTGCGCCATCCCCGCCTTCCGCGGCTCCTTCATCTCCCGCCGCCCCTCCGACGTGCTGAACGAGGCCGCCTGGCTGGCCGGGCAGGGGGTGCGCGAGGTGGTACTTGTCAGCGAGAACAACACCTCGTACGGCAAGGACCTGGGCGACATCCGCCTGCTGGAGACGCTGCTGACCGAGATCGCCGCCATCGAGGGCATCGAGCGGGTCCGGGTCAGCTACCTGCAGCCCGCCGAGATGCGGCCCGGCCTGATCGACGCGATGACCTCGACCTCCGGCGTCGTCCCGTACTTCGACCTTTCCTTCCAGCACTCCGCCCCGGCGGTGCTGCGCCGGATGCGCCGCTTCGGGAACACCGACCAGTTCCTGGAGCTGCTGAAGACCATCAGGGACAAGGCCCCGCAGGCCGGCGCCCGCTCCAACTTCATCGTCGGCTTCCCCGGTGAGACCGAGGAGGACTTCGCCGAGCTGGAACGCTTCATCACGCACGCCGGGCTGGACGCGATCGGCGTCTTCGGCTACTCCGACGAGGACGGCACCGAGGCGGCGACCTACGACGGCAAGCTGCCCGAGGACGTGATCGCCGAGCGGCTGGCCAAGCTGTCCCGGCTCGCCGAGGAGATGACCGCGCAGCGCGCCGAGCAGCGGATCGGCACCGAGGTCACGGTGCTGGTCGAGTCGGTCGAGGACGGCGTGGTCGAGGGCCGGGCGGCCCACCAGGCTCCCGAGACGGACGGCCTGACCACCCTGCTGGGCGCCGAGCACGCCAAGGTCGGCGAGTTCCACCGCGCCGTCGTGGTTGGCACCGAGGGCGTCGACCTCGTCGCGGAGCTGATTCCGGCCAACACGGCCAGTGCGGACAGCGCGGACAACGCCGGGGCCGAGGCATGACCCAGGGGCCGGGCGCCCCAGCAGCGCCGCACCCGGGCCGCCCGGGGGCGGCGCTGCCGCCGCAGCCGGGCCTCTGGAACATCGCCAACGTCCTGACGATGGTCCGGCTGCTGCTGGTGCCGGTGTTCGTGGCGCTGCTCTTCGCGGCCGGCGGCCATGATCCAAAGTGGCGCTCGGTCGCCTGGGCCTCGTTCGCCATCGCGATGATCACCGACCTGTTCGACGGGGAACTGGCCCGCCGCAAGGGCCTGGTGACCGACTTCGGGAAGATCGCCGACCCGATCGCCGACAAGGCGATCATGGGCTCCGCGCTGGTCGGCCTCTCCGTCCTCGGCGACCTCGCCTGGTGGATCACCGTGGTCATCCTGGCCCGCGAGCTCGGCATCACCCTGCTGCGCTTCTGGGTGATCCGCTACGGCGTCATCCCGGCCAGCCGGGGCGGCAAGCTGAAGACCCTCACCCAGGGCATCGCGGTCGGCATGTACGTGCTGGTGCTCACCGGCTGGCTGGCCACCGGGCGGGCCGTGCTGATGGGCCTCGCCGTGGCGCTCACCGTCGGTACCGGGCTGGACTACATCGGACAGGCGATCCGGCTGCGCCGTGCCGGCATGGCCAAGGAGCGGGCCGAGCAGTGAACGACACCACCCCGGCGGACCGCGCGGCGGCACCGGACCACGGACTGGCCGAGCAGGTGCATGCCGCACTGCGCGGGCGCGGTGCCACACTGGCCGTCGCGGAGTCGCTGACCGGTGGCCTGCTGGCGGCGGCCCTGGTGGACGTCCCCGGCGCCTCCAGGACCTTCCGCGGCTCGGTCACCGCTTACGCCACCGACCTGAAGGCGTCCGTGCTCGGGGTGGACGAGGGCCTGCTGGCCGTCCACGGCCCGGTGCACCCCGTGGTGGCCCGGCAGATGGCCGACGGCGTCCGCAGACTGCTGGGCGCCACCTACGGACTGGCCACCACCGGAGTGGCCGGACCCGAGCCGCAGGACGGCCGGGAGGTCGGTACGGTACACGTGGCGCTGGCCGGGCCGGAGGGAACCTTCGTCGTCTCGCCCCGGCTGTCGGGAGCACGTGACAGAATCCGTGCCACTGCGGTGACCGCCGCGCTGGAGTTGCTCAGCGACCACATAGCGGCCGAATCCCCGTCGCGCTGAGATTGCCGGCAGTTTTCCTGAACCGGTACTGAACTGGCTGTCAGGGCTGGAGGATCGTGTTACACCAGATGGCCTGGTTGGGCAGAAACCAGGTAGCCGGGAAGTCGCGTGGCCTCGGCTGCGGGTCCAGAGCGGGCGCGTGGACGGTCCGGCCGGGGAACAAACAGGGGAGGGGACAGCCTTGCAGCCCACAGTGAACACGACCAGGGTCCCCGCACGCGATGCGGACAAGGCGGTACGGTGGGGGCGTGACATCTCGATCCGCAGTCCGAGGAGGGAGGCACCGATGATCCTGCTCCGTCGCCTACTGGGCGATGTGCTGCGTCGGCAGCGCCAGCGCCAGGGCCGCACACTCCGCGAGGTGTCGGCGGCCGCCAGGGTTTCGCTCGGGTACCTCTCCGAGGTCGAGCGGGGGCAGAAGGAGGCGTCCTCCGAACTGCTCTCCGCCATCTGCGACGCGCTTGATGTCCGGATGTCCGAGGTCATGCGCGAGGTCAGCGACGAGCTGTCGCTCGCCGAACTTGCGGCAATGGCCACCCTCTCGGATGGTGAACTGCTGAGGCCGGTACTCGAACCGGTTCCGCTGCCCGCTCCCGGCGTCGACCGGATGAGCGGTATCTCGCCCAAGGCTGCGGCCGTGGACGTGGTGGCGGCCTGACCGGACCTCGCCCTCCCCGCGTCAAGCGGGGGACGAGTGAAGGAGGCCGGCGATGCGGATGGTCCGGGCGGCCTGTGCCGCCGCACGACGATTCGTTCCCGCCCCTGGGCGAATAGAACTCGACCGGTGTTGGGGCCTGGCCGTGCCATCGACCGCGGCGGGCTTGGCACTCCTGTCGGCCCACGGGCTGCCGAGCGGTGATGCGGTGCTCGGGGTACTGGCGCTGGGCGGGTGGGGCATCGGACTCGTACCGGTGCACAGCAACCGCCGTCCGCTGACCGGGTCACAACACCGTACGGGTGAACCGCCCGAGGCGGAACCGGCGCCGCCGTTCGACGGCTAGCGCGTCCGGTTCCCAGGGGAAGCCAGGACCGCTCAGGCCCGCAGACGCAGGCCGCGCGGGGTGGGGTGGAAGCCGGTCTGCTCCAGGAGGCGGCCCAGGTCGGAGGTGAGCGCCGGCTCGCCGTTGGCACGCTCGATGGTGACGCTGCTGCCCAGGGCGCCCTGCCGGACCGCATCGGCCAGCGCCTCGACCGCCGCCGGCAGCGGCTGCCAGGCCAGCAGGGACTTCCCGCCGCGCTCGACGTACAGCACCAGCTCGCCGTCTATCAGCACCACCAGGGCACCCGCCTTGCGGCCGGGGCGGTGTGCGGCGGCGGTCGCCTTGCCACCCGACGGGGTCGGGGGCTCCGGCCAGGGCAGTGCGGCGCCGTAGGCGTTGGCCGGATCGGCCGCCGCCAGCACCAGGACCTGGGGCGGCTCGACTCCGGTGCCGCTGCCCGGCCACCCGGTGGCGGCGGCCCGCTCCAGCCGGCCGTTGACCGAGCGCAGCCGGTCGGCCGCGCCGTCCATGGCGAACTGGGCGCCGCCGAGGCCCTCCACGAAGTAGCCCCGCCGGGCCCGGCCGCGCTCCTCGAAGGCGGCGAGCACCCGGTACACCCCCGCGAAGCCTCCCGGAACGCGCTCGGCGGCGACCGTGCCCCGGGTGAGCACACCGTGCCGGTCGAGCAGGCTCTGGGCCTGTGCGGCGGCCCGGACCGTAGCGTCCTCGGTGAACACGGGCAGCAGCGACCAGCGCCCGGCCGCCGTCGGCGGGCCGGAGCGCAGTGCGCTCGTCGGGCGGCCGAAGCCGCGCCCGGCCCCGCCGTAGCGGCCGCGTGGGGTGGCGCGGGGCGTGCGGTGCGCGGTGGCGCCGGCGGTGCGGCCGGAGCCGAGCAGGGCCCGCAACGGGGCCAGGGTGTCGTTGGTGACGTACCCGGCCCAGACCAAGTCCCAGAGGGCTTCGGTGAGTTCCGCGGCGGGTGTGTCCGGCACCCGGTCGGCGAGCTGGCGGAAGAACAGGCCGTATCCGCCGGCCAGGGCGTCCAGCAGGGCGGTGTGCACGGGTGTCAGCGCGGGCGGCACCGGCTCGGGGCGGAGCAGGTGGGCGGACTCTGGCAGATGCAGGCTGATCCAGCCGTCCTTGCCGGCCAGCGCGCCCGCGCCGGACCAGCCGACCTCACCGGCCGCCATCAGCTCGTCCAGCATTCCCGGGGTGTAGCCGGACAGCCGGGCCGGCAGGATCAGCTTCTCCACGGCGGAGGCGGGCAGCGCGGAGCCCTGGAGCTGTTCGACCACGCGCAGCAGGCCGTCGAGACCGCGCAGCCGGTGGCCGGCCAGGTGCTGCCACTGGGGCAGGAAGGCGGCCAGCGTGCGCGGCGGGACCGGCTCGACCTCCTGGCGCAGCGCGGCCAGCGAGCGGCGGCGCAGCCTGCGCAGCACCTCGCTGTCGCACCACTCGGCGGTGGCGGTGTGGCCCTCACGGGGGGCGGCGTGAAGCGCCTCCCAGGACGGGTGGTGGGGGGCGACGGGCGGGCGGAACTCGCCCTGGACCAGGCGGCCGGCGGCAGTGAGCCGGTGCAGGGCGCCGGTGACCACGGCCGCGCCCAGGCCGAACCGTGAGGCAGCCTCAGCCGCCGTGAACGGCCCATGGGTACGGGCGTACCGCGCGAGCAGATCGCCCAGCGGGTCCTTCACCGGCTCGGTGAAGGCCTCCGGAACGCCGACCGGCAGCGGGGTGCCGAGGGCGTCGCGGAGCCGTCCGGCGTCCTCGACCGCCGCCCAGCGCGGTTCGCCGCCGATCCGGACCCGGATGGCGCGGCGGGCGGCCTCCAGCTCCAGTGCCCAGATCGGCTCGGCGCCGCGTGCCGTCAACTCGGCCTCACTGAGCGGGCCGAGCAGGCGGAGCGCGTCGGCGACGCCCTCCATGTCCTTGATCCGCCGGTCGGGGGTGAGGCGTTGGAGCTCGGCCTCCAACTCGGCGAGCACGTCCGGGTCCAGCAGTTCACGGAGCTCGGCCTGGCCGAGCAGCTCGGACAGCAGCCGGGAGTCCAGCGAGAGGGCGGCGGCGCGGCGCTCGGCGAGCGGGGAGTCGCCCTCGTACAGGAACTGGGCGACGTAGCCGAAGAGCAGGGAGCGGGCGAAGGGGGAGGGTTCAGGGGTGGTGACCTCCACCAGGCGTACGGCGCGCGACTCCAGATCGCGCATCAACTCGACCAGACCCGGGACGTCGAACACGTCCTGGAGACATTCGCGGACGGCCTCCAGCACGATCGGGAAGGAGCCGTACTCGGCAGCCACCTCAAGGAGTTGGGAGGCGCGCTGTCGCTGCTGCCACAGGGGCGTGCGCTTGCCGGGGCTGCGCCGGGGGAGCAGTAGCGCGCGCCCGGCGCACTCGCGGAAGCGCGAGGCGAACAGTGCGGAGCCGCCGACCTGGTCGGTGACCAGCTGTTCGATCTCCTCGGCCTCGAAGAGCGCGGCGTCGGCGCCGACCGGAGCCTCGTCCGAAACGGGCCCCTCGGACGGGAAGTCGAGCAGGTCGGCGTCCGGCAGGCGGAGCACGATGCCGTCGTCGGCGTGCATCACCTGCGGGTCCAGGCCGTGCTTCTCGCGCAGGCGGGCACCGAGGGCCAGCGCCCAGGGAGCGTGCACCTGAGCGCCGAAGGGGGAGTGGATGACGATCCGCCAGTCGCCGAGCTCGTCGCGGAATCGCTCGACCACGATGGTGCGGTCGTCCGGCAGGTGGCCGCAGGCGGCGCGCTGCTCGGCAAGGTAGGTGAGCAGATTGCCGGCCGCCCAGTCGTCGAGACCGGCCGCCTTGAGGCGGGTGGTGGCCTCCTCGGGTGTCAGCGAGCCCAGCTCGCGGACGAACGCGCCTACCGCGCGGCCGAGTTCGAGCGGACGACCGAGGGCGTCGCCCTTCCAGAACGGGAGCCGCCCGGGGATGCCGGGGGCCGGAGTGACCAGCACCTTGTCGTGGGTGATCTCCTCGATCCGCCAGGAGGTGGTGCCCAGGGTGAAGACATCGCCGACCCGGGATTCGTACACCATCTCCTCGTCCAGCTCGCCCACCCGTCGCCCGCCGCCACCCTTCTTCGGGTCGGTGCCGGCGATGAAGACGCCGAACAGGCCGCGGTCGGGGATGGTGCCGCCGGAGGTGACGGCGAGGCGCTGGGCACCGGGTCGGCCGGTGACCGTGCCGGCGACCCGGTCCCACACCAGACGGGGCCGCAACTCGGCGAAGGCGTCGGAGGGATAGCGGCCGGCGAGCATGTCCAGCACGCCGTCGAAGGCGGACTGCGGCAGGGTGGCGAAGGGCGCGGCCCGGCGGACCAGGGCGAGCAACTCGTCCACGTCCCAGGTGTCCAGGGCGGTGATGGCGACCAACTGCTGCGCCAGCACGTCCAGTGGGTTGCGCGGGATGCGCAGCGCCTCGATCCGCCCGGCGCGCATCCGCTCCGTCACCACCGCCGACTGCACCAAGTCGCCCCGGTACTTGGGGAAGACCACGCCGGTGGAGACGGCCCCGACCTGGTGGCCCGCCCGGCCGACCCGCTGCAGGCCGGAGGCGACCGAAGGCGGTGACTCGACCTGGACCACCAGCTCCACCGCGCCCATGTCGATGCCCAGCTCCAGGCTGGAGGTGGCCACCACCGCCGGCAGTCGACCGGCCTTCAGCTCCTCCTCGACCAGGGCGCGCTGCTCCTTGGAGACCGAGCCGTGGTGCGCCCTGGCCAGTACCGGGGGCGCGCCCTTGGCGACACCGGACTCGCCCATCAGCTGCGCCGGGGCGTGCGATTCGGTTGGCGCCCCGGCGCGGCCCCGCGAATCGGACTCGGTGCCGGCGGCGCGCTCGACGGCGATCTCGTTCAGCCGGTTGCAGAGCCGCTCGGCGAGGCGGCGCGAGTTGGCGAAGACGATGGTCGAGCGGTGGGCCTGGACCAGGTCGACGATCCGCTCCTCGACATGCGGCCAGATCGAGCTCTGCCGGGCCGGGTCGCCGTCCGCGCCGGCGGGCAGCTCGTCCAGATCGGCGACCGGAACGACCACCGAGAGGTCGAACCGCTTGGCGGCGGGCGGCTGGACGATCGCGGCGCCGCGCTGCGGGCTGAGGAACCTGGCCACCTCCTCGACCGGCCTGACGGTGGCGGAGAGGCCGATCCGGCGGGCCGGGCGCTCCAGCAGTTCGTCCAGCCGCTCCAGGCTGAGGGCGAGGTGGGCGCCGCGCTTGGTGCCGGCGACGGCGTGCACCTCGTCCAGGATCACGGTGTCGATGCCGCGCAGCGCCTCCCGGGAAGCGGAGGTGAGCAGCAGGAACAGCGACTCCGGGGTGGTGATCAGGATGTCCGGCGGATGGCTCGCGAACCGGCGGCGGTCGGCGGCGGGGGTGTCGCCGGAGCGGATGGCCACCTGGACCTCCGGCTCCGGCAGGCCCAGCCGGACCGCGGCCTGGTGCAGCCCCGTGAGCGGCGCGCGGAGGTTGCGCTCGACGTCCACCGCGAGGGCCTTGAGCGGCGAGATGTAGAGGACCCGGCAGCGGCGCTTGGGGTCGGCGGGCGGCGGGGCGCTGCTGAGCCGGTCGAGCGCGGAGAGGAAGGCCGCCAGCGTCTTCCCGGAACCGGTGGGGGCGACCACCAGGACGTCCGTCTCCCGCCGGATGGCCGCCCAGGCCTCGGACTGGGCGGTGGTGGGTGCGGTGAAGGCACCCGTGAACCAGGCCCTGGTCGCGGGGGCGAACCCCGCGAGCGGGTCGGGAGCCGAGTCCTCTCCGGTGCGTCGCGCCATGCCCCAATGGTGCAGCCCGGCACTGACAACCGGAGCGGCCCCGCCGGTGCGGGCCGCCGGAGCCGCGGTACGGGCCGTCGGCGGTGCTGCCGGGGGCGGAGCCGGGCGACCGTCTGACCTAGTCCAACGGGTCAATTGGGATAAACCGCTCATATTGTGATGATTCAGTCCGGTGATCGCTGGAGCCGAGGAGCGGAGGCGGCGCGATGGAACGGGTCGGTCCGGCCTGTGGCAAGCCCGCGAAGCGCTCCGGCGGCCCGGCACGCGTCCTGCTGGCCATGCTGCTGACCGCCCTGCTGCTCGGCGCCGTCCCCTACATCTCCGGGCCCGGCCGCTCCTACCTCAGCTACCTGGTGCTCGCCGACCGGCAGGACGCCGGGGGAGCCACCCGGGCCGCCGGGCTCACCCGGGCGGCGGGCGGGCAGGTGGTCCAGGAGTACCCGCAGATCGGCGTGGTGCTCGCGTACGCCGACGACGGGTTCGCCGGACGGCTCCGCGGGCAGCCCGGGGTGGCGGCGGTCGGGGCGACCAGGACGGAGGCGGTGCCCGGTCCGCCGGGCTCGTTGGCCGGCATCGGCGACTTCCAGCGCGGCGACGCACTGGGCCCGGGGGCGCGGGCGACCGGGCAGCTCCGCGGCGGGCCGGCCGCGCGGTTCCCCGAGCCAGGGGACGGTTGCCGTGACCGGGCCGGGTGCGACGGCCTCACGCCGGGACCCGCGTCCGACGGCACCATGGGGTCCGCCGAGGCCGCCGTGCCCGACCCGCGGGAGGCCGCCGAGTGGAACCTCGCCATGATCGGTGCGGTCGAGGGCCCCGAGAGCGCCACCACCCTGCTGCGCGGCCCGGCCCTCGACCGCGGCTCGGACCGGCCGCTGCCCTCCGCCCAGCAACTGCGCCGGGTGCTGGTGGCGGTGCTGGACTCGGGGGTCGACGACACCCACCCGGACCTGCGCAGCGCCGTGGACCCGCAGGCGTCGGCCTCCTGCGCCGACGGCCGCCCCGATCCCCGGTACGGCGCCTGGCGCCCGGACGAGGGCGTGACCGAGAGCGGCCACGGCACCCACGTCGCCGGGATCATCGGTGCGGCCCGGGACGGCAAGGGCGTCACCGGGGTCGCCCCGGGCGTCAGGATCGCCGCCGTCCGGCTGCTCGGGCCGCTCGGCCAGTACTACACCGAGAACATCGTCTGCGGCCTGCTCTGGGCGGCCGACCACGGGGCCAAAGCGATCAACGACAGCTACTTCGCCGACCCCTGGAAGTACAACTGCCCCGAGGACCCGGACCAGGCCGCGCTGATCACCGCGGTCGGCCGGGCCGTCGCGTACGCCCAGCGGCAGGGCGCCGTGGTGGTGGCATCCGCCGGCAACGACGGGCAGGACCTCGGCGCCGCCCGGGCCGACCAGCGCAGCCCGAACGACCGGACCTCCGGACCCGCGGAGGACCGGCGCCTGGGCACCGAGTGCATCCGCCTCCCCGGCGAGCTGCCCGGTGTGGTGGCGGTCGGCGCGGTGGACCGCAGCGGGATGCCGACCGGGTACTCCAACTACGGCCACGGCCGGATCACCCTGGCCGCACCGGGCGGCGATCCGGACGGCGGGGCGCTCGGCGGGATCGTCTCGGACTGGCCCGGCGGCCGGTACGCCGCGCTCGCCGGCACCTCGATGGCCGCCGCCCATGTGACCGGCGCGATCGCGGTGGCGGCCGCCGAGCACCCCGACTTCGGACCGGACCGGACCGTCGCGCTGCTCATCCTGGCGGCCGCGGCCAACTGCCCGCTCGGACAGGGCCGTTGCGCGGAGCGCGACTACTACGGCGCCGGGGTGCTCGCCCTGCCCAGGGGGTGAGGGCCGCAGCCGGCCCGGCGGCCGCGGCGGCGGACCGGGGAAAGGGCGTGCGGCCGGGTGGACGGTTCGGGCAGCATTGGCGGATGCACGTTCATCTGGAGACCGAGCGCCTGATCCTGCGCCGCTTCACCCCCGAGGACGTCGACCTCCTGATGGAACTCGACTCCGACCCGGAGGTGATGCGCTACCTGTCCGGAGGCCGGGCCACGCCCCGGGAGGAGGTCGAGGAGCGGATCCTGCCGCTGTACTTCTCCTACTACCGGCGCTTCCCGGCGCTCGGTTACTGGGCGGCGCTGGAGCGGGCCGGTGGCGGGTTCCTGGGCTGGTTCGAGTTCCGGCCGCCGGATCCGGACCGTCCGGACGAGGTCGAACTCGGCTACCGGCTGCGGCGCCCGGCCTGGGGCCGCGGCTACGCCACCGAAGGCGCGCGGGCGCTGATCCGCAAGGGATTCGGCGAACCCGGCGTGGAGCGGGTCTTCGCCCAGACCATGACGGTCAACCGGGGCTCCCGCCGAGTGATGGAGAAGGCCGGGCTGCGCTACGTGCGCACCTTCTTCGCCGACTGGCCCGAGGCGATCGACGGCTCCGAACACGGCGAGGTCGAGTACGCGCTGGAGCGGGCCGAGTGGCACCGGCTCCAGCCGGGTCCGCGCTGACGGAGGGGATACTGGGGCCATGAGGCTGACCGAGTTCTGGCGACGGATGTACGAGCACTTCGGCGAGGCGTACGCCGAGTCCTTCGCGAGCGACCACGTGATGAGCGAACTCGGCGGACGGACGGTCCGGCAGGCGCTGGAGGCCGGCTGGGAGGCCAAGGACGTCTGGCGGGTGGTCTGCGACAGCCAGGGGGTCTCGGCGCTGCTGCGCTGAGGCCACGGGCCGTCCGGTGCGGCGGAGTCCCGGCGCACCGGGGCGCAGGCCGGCCAGCACCGGCCGGCCATGGGTGAGACTGGGCTGGTGGTTAGTAGCGCAGAGCCCCAGAAGACCGACCGGACCGTCTCGGACCAAGACTCTCCGCCCGCCCGCCGCACCGCCCTGCGGGGTGAGGCGATGCCTCGTTGGCTACCCAGGGCGATGATGCTGGCGCTGCTCCTGGTGGGCGCGTTCAAGCTCGCCGACTGGGCGTTCCACCAGCTCATCGACCTCTTCGTGATGCTGCTGGTGGCCTTCTTCCTGTCACTGGCGATCGAACCGGCGGTGGACCGGATGGCCGCCCGCGGGGTGCGGCGCGGCCTCGGTACGTTCCTGGTCTTCATCGCCCTGGCGATCGCGGTCGCGGGCTTCCTCACCTCGCTCGGCACGCTGCTGGTGGACCAGGTGGCGAGGATCGCCGGCGATCTGCCCCACCTGGTCGACAACCTGATCGGCTGGATCAACCGGACGTTCCACCAGGACCTGTCGCCCGGGCAGCTCCAGCAGCGGGTGCTCCGGGACTCCGGGAGCATCGAGAAGTACGCCCAGCAGGCCGCCGACAATGTGTGGGGCCTGTCCAGCACACTGGTCGGCGGGCTGTTCCAGGCGTTCACGGTGGGCCTGTTCACCTTCTACCTGACCGCGGACGGGCCCCGGGTGCGGCGGACCGTCTGCTCGCTGCTGCCGCCCGCGAAGCAGGCGGAGGTGCTCCGGGCCTGGGAGATCGCGCTGGCCAAGACCGGCGGCTACCTCTACTCCCGGGCGCTGCTGGCGGTGGCCTCGGCCGTCGCGCACTGGGTCGTGTTCGCGCTGCTCGGACTCCCGTACGCGGGGGCGCTGGCGATCTGGGTCGGGGTGATGTCGCAGTTCGTCCCGACCATCGGCACCTACCTGGCCGGGGCGCTGCCGGTGATCGTCGCGCTCACCGTGAAGCCGGTGGACGCGCTCTGGGTGCTGACCTTCGTGATCGTCTACCAGCAGATCGAGAACTATCTGCTGCACCCGCGGATCACCGCGAAGACGGTGGACGTGCACCCGGCGGTGGCCTTCGGCTCGGTGATCGCCGGGGCGGCGCTGCTCGGCGCGGTCGGCGCGCTGATCGCGATCCCGGCGGCCGCCACCCTGCAGGGCTTCGTCGGGACGTACGTCCGCAGGTACGAGGTCGCCACCGACCCGCGGATCGACCGCGGCGAGGAGCGTAGGCGGCTGGCCAGGGAGCGTACGAGGGAGACCGCGAGCCGGTTGCGACGCCTGGTCGGTTCCGATGGACCGGAGGATTCCGCAGGTCAGAGTGGTGACGGCGAGGGAAGCTAGGCAGTTCGTTCTATTCGAACGCCTGTTCCCTATACTGTTCAGTGGCGAGTTATCCACAGGCTGAGCCCGATTCGGGTCGATTGTCGGTGGGACGCGCTAGCGTCGAGGACGATGAAGCGCACAGCACAGAACCCGAGGGTGGAAGCCATGGCAGGTACGGACCGCGAGAAGGCTCTTGAGACCGCACTCGCCCAGATTGAGCGGCAGTTCGGCAAGGGCTCGGTGATGCGCCTGGGCGAGAAGGCCAACGAGCCGGTCGACGTGATCCCCACCGGGTCCACGGCCCTCGACATCGCGCTCGGCGTCGGCGGTATCCCGCGCGGCCGGGTCATCGAGATCTACGGCCCCGAGTCCTCCGGTAAGACCACGCTCACCCTGCACCTGGCGGCCAACGCCCAGCGCGCGGGCGGCACGGTCGCGTTCGTGGACGCGGAGCACGCACTCGACCCGGAGTACGCCAAGAAGCTCGGCGTGGACACCGACGCCCTGCTGGTCAGCCAGCCGGACACCGGTGAGCAGGCCCTGGAGATCACCGACATGCTGATCCGCTCCGGCGCGATCGACCTGGTGATCATCGACTCCGTCGCGGCACTGGTGCCGCGCGCGGAGATCGAGGGCGAGATGGGCGACTCGCACGTCGGTCTGCAGGCCCGGCTGATGAGCCAGGCTCTGCGCAAGATCGCCGGCGCGCTGAACCAGTCGAACACCACCGCGATCTTCATCAACCAGCTGCGCGAGAAGATCGGTGTGATGTTCGGCTCCCCGGAGACCACGACCGGTGGCCGGGCGCTGAAGTTCTACGCCTCGGTCCGACTGGACATCCGCCGGATCGAGACCCTGAAGGACGGCACCGAGGCGGTCGGTAACCGTACCCGGGTCAAGGTCGTCAAGAACAAGGTGGCGGCCCCCTTCAAGCAGGCCGAGTTCGACATCCTCTACGGCATCGGCATCAGCCGCGAGGGCGGCCTGATCGACATGGGCGTCGAGCACGGCTTCATCCGCAAGTCGGGCGCCTGGTACACCTACGAGGGCGACCAGCTCGGGCAGGGCAAGGAGAACGCCCGCAACTTCCTGCGGGACAACCCGCAGCTGGCCGACGAGATCGAGAAGAAGATCAAGACGAAGCTGGGCATCGGTGTGAAGGGCGGCGCCGAGGACGACACCGCCCCGGCCGCCGAGGCCGATGGCGCCGCCAAGCCGATCACCGCCACGGCCACCAAGACCGCGGCGGCGAAGAAGGCGGCGGCCAAGGCCTGAGTCGGTCGAGGCACGAGTGAGGTACGAGGACGAGTGGTCGCCGGGGGCCGCCCCCGGCTCCGGTGACCACGGCCCACCGGACTGGTGGACGGGAAGCGCGGAGGAGGAGACTCCGGACGACTTCGCGGAGCTCGGGGTGGTCCGCGCTTCCGAGCTGCCCTCCGGGCGGCGGCGGCGGAGGACGGCCGTGGCCGCTGAGCAGCCGGCGGTCATCGACGAGCCCGCCTCCGAGGAGCCGGTCGGAGAGCGGCGGCGCAGCCCCCTGGGAGAGGGGCGGCGCGGTCGCGGGGAGGGGCACCCGGAGCGGTCCGGCCGGCCGGAGCGCTCGGGCGGGGCGGCTCGCGCGAAGAGGGCGGAGCGGTCGGCGCGCGAGGAAGCGGTCGACCCGGAGGCCAGGGCACGGGACATCTGTCTGCGCCTGCTCACCGGCGCGGCCAAGACCCGTAAGCAGTTGGCCGAGGCACTCCGCAGGCGGGAGATCCCGGACGAGGTCGCGGAGGAGGTGCTCTCGCGCTTCGAGGAGGTCGGGCTGATCGACGACGCCGCCTTCGCCGAGGCGTGGGTGGAGTCGCGGCACACCGTTCGGGGCCTGTCCCGGCGGGCGTTGGCGCAGGAGCTCCGGACCAAGGGGGTGGCCGGTGACCTGGTCGAACAGGCGGTCGCCCAACTGGGCGAGGACGACGAGACGGAGGCTGCCCGGGCGCTGGTCGACCGGAAGCTGCGGTCGACCCGGGGGCTGGAGCGGGACACCCGGATCCGCCGCCTGGTCGGCATGCTCGCCCGGCGCGGCTATTCGGAAGGCCTGGCCTTCCGAGTGGTGCGGGACGCGCTGGACGCGGAGGGCGACTCCGCGGGGGCTTGGTAGTGCCGACCGGGGGATCACGGCTGGTCGGGCTGCCCTCGGAGCGCGGGGGGATCGCGGAACGGAAGGGCGGGCCGGGTACTCCGGCGGGCAGGGGCGCCGCCCCACCAGGGGCCGTCGTGCAACCTGCTCCCGGAGCCCGGAGCCCGGAGCCCGGAGCCCGGAGCCCGGAGCCCGGAGCCCTGCCAGCCGTCGGTGTCTTCCGAACCGCGCCGTTCCCGCTGCCCGAAGAGTTGACCCACAGTCCGAACGGCTTCACCCCAGCGCCGACCGGAGGGGCTTCCCTGCTGCAAAGGGCCTTCCCCAGGCCTCCGCCCGGGGCGTCAGTTCCCGGCGCTGGCCAGCGAGGGCGGCCCGCCGCGGGCGCGGTCGGCGAGTGCCTGGAGGTCCTCGCCACGGCAGCCGTGGGTGGTGCCGACCAGATGGCCGTCGGGACGGATCAGCAGGACGGTGTGCGGATCGGCGCCCGGGTACTGCTCGGTGACCAGGACTTCGGCGGGCACCGGCAACGCTGCTGCCACCTCGGCGAGTTGGGGCATCATCCCGGCACCCAGCCAGTGCTGCGAGGCCCACACGGCGGTCCCGGGAGCGACCAGCAGCAGCAGGAAGCCGGCCCCGAGCCTGGCCCGCAGCGAGTCGGGCACCCCTTCCGTGGTGAGGACGGGAACGTCGGGGACGAGCACACCCGGTGCGGTTGCGGGCAGGTTCTCGCTGAGCGTGGTTCCGCGACCGCTCCCGCGCTGCACCGGCACCCGGCCGGGTACGCCGGACGGTGCCGCCGGGTAGGCGGGCGCGCCGCCGAAGCGTCCGGTGCCGAGCTGTCCGTCGGCGAGCAACGGGGCGTGCTTGCGGAAGGAGCCGGTGAACAGCGACCGCCTGGTGTGCTGCCAGCCGCGCAGCGGTCGCAGCAGCGGCATGGCCTGGTCGACCGCGCGCAGCCGGGCGCCGACCGCGCCGCGCCGCTCGGCTTCGTACCCGTCGAGCAGCGAGCCATCGGGCTGCGGCCCGCCGGAGTGCAGGTGCCAGGCGAGGGCGAGCCGCCAGGAGAGGTTGTCGGCGTCCCGCAGTCCGTCGACCAGGTTCTGCATGCCGAGCGCGCCGTGCAGGTGGGCGGCGTCCCCGGCGAGGAAGCAGCGGCCGACCCGGAAGCGGGCGGCGAGGCGCTGCTGGTAGGTGTGGTCGGCGGCGGCGAGCAGCTCGTACGGGGGCAGTTCGCCGCACCAGCCGGTGAGCGTGGACTTGACCCGGGCGAGCAGGGTGTCACCGGTGACGATGCCGGGCCAGGTGGCGTGCGGGTCGATCGGTGCGGTGGGTGCCGGGCGGCCGGGCGGCAGTCGCCAGTCGAGCCGCCAGAGGCCGTCGGGCAGTGGGCGGGCGGAGGCCTCGCGGTCGCCGCGCCACGGCGGCTCGCGGTGCAGCCGGGCCTCGCCGGGGAACGGCAGGTTGACGCGTACGGTGGCGACGGCGTGCCGGTCCACCGCCGGGCGGCCCGGGAAGCGGATCTTGAGCAGCTTGCGGACGGTGGAGCGGGCGCCGTCGCAGCCGACCAGGTGGCTGCCGCGCCACCAGGTGCTGGTGCCGTCCTGGGTGTGGTGGGTGCGTACGCTGACGCCGTCCCGGTCCTGTTCGAGTTCCAGGACCCGGCTGAGCGGGGTGAGCTGGATCAGTGGCGTGGCGGTGACCGCGTCGCGCAGGCCGCGCTGCAGACGGTGCTGCGGCAGGTGGAGCACCGGGTCGGCGCCCAGGTCCAGCCGCAGCACCTCGGAGCGGTGGCGCCAGATGCCGAACGCGTCCCAGCGGGCGGCGTCGGAGGCGGCCCTGGTGTAGCCGAGGCGGGTGAGCAGGGCGGTGCTGTCGCCGCCGAGGACGACGGTGCGCGGCCCCTCCGGGCAGACGCCCGCGCCCTCGTCCAGGACGATGCTGGGCACCTCGTGCCGGGCGAGGGCGAGTGCCAGGGCCAGTCCGACCGGTCCGGCGCCGACCACGATCACGGGGTCCACGCGCGGACCTCCGTCCGGCCTCGGATCCCCACGGGTGCCGCCGCGCGCGCCGGGACCTCCGGGTGTACGGGGCATACGGAGGACACGGCGTCGGCTGCGGTGCAGGAGGTCCCGGGTGCTGTCACGAAGAGCAATGCAACAGATCGCCTGGGTGTCCGTCAAGCAGCGGCAGTTGTACGCCGGTTCGCGCCGCGGCGCCCGCGCGCCTCGAGCCACTTGGCCAGCGCCGTGAGCGCCAGGCACATGCCGATGTAGATCACGCCGATCACGATGGTGACCGGAATGTAGGGGTAGCCGTTGGGGGTGGAGGTGTTGCTGGCGATCAGCTTCCCGGCGTAGAGCAGCTCGGTGTAGGTGATGAGGAAGCCGAGCGAGGTGTCCTTGAGGGTGACCACCAGCTGGCCGATGATCGTCGGGAGCATCGAGCGGACGGCCTGCGGCACCAGGATGGTGAACAGCACCTGGGTCTTGCGCATGCCGAGCGCGTAGGCGGCCTCGCCCTGGCCGCGCGGCACCGCGTTGACGCCGCTGCGGATGATCTCGGCCTGGACGGCGCCGTTGTACAGGGTCAGCCCGGTCACCAACGCCCAGAGCGGGGACGTGGCGAACACCGAGTGGTAGAACGCGAAGATCATGATCAGCAGCGGCATCGCGCGGAAGAACTGCACGATCGCCTTGGCCACCGCGCGCACCGGCCTGTGGTCGGAGAGCTGTCCGGCCGCCAGTAGCGAGCCCAGGGCCAGCGAGAGGACGGCGGCCAGGCCGAAGGCGGTCAGGGTGCTCTGCAGGCCGTCGAGGATCCGCTGCTGGATGGCGGTGTACTGGAACGGGTCCCACATCGCGGCGGCGAACTGCCCGGCGCCGGCCAGGCTGTCGTACGCGTACCAGAGCAGGGCGGCGATGCCGAGCAGCGAGAGCACCCCGAAGGCGCGGTAGCGCGCCCTGGCACGGGGACCGGGGGTGTCGTAGAGGACGGTCGAGGTCAGGGCGCTGCTCATCGGGCCACCGCCAGTCGGGTCTCCAGGAGACGGAAGATCACGGCGACCACGGCGCTCACCAGCAGGTAGGCGGCGGCCAGCCAGAAGAAGATCGAGAGGATGTTGTAGCCGCGCTCGGTGAGGGTTCCCTGCACGCTGAAGAGCTCGGAGACGCTGAACGCGCCGGCCACGGCGGAGTTCCTGGGCAGGGCGATGAAGACGCTGCTCATGGGACCCAGCACCGAGCGGGCCGCCTGCGGCAGCACTATCAGGCCGAGGGTCTGGCCGAAGTTCATGCCCAGGCTGCGGGCGGCCTCGGCCTGCCCGAGCGGCACGGTGTTGATGCCGGAGCGCAGCACCTCGCAGACGAAGCTGGCGGTGTAGGAGCCGAGTGCGATCACGGCGAACACGAAGCTGGAGAAGTGGACGTCCAGTCGGGGGAGCCCGAAGGCCACCGCGAAGAACAGCAGTGTCAGCGGGGTGTTGCGGAAGACGTTGACCCAGACGGTGCCGAAGACGCGCAGGGCCGGGACGGGGGAGACCCGGAAGGCCGCCAGCAGGGTGCCGAGCAGCAGTGCGAGCAGCGCGCTCAGTGCGCTGAGCTCGACCGTCTGCAGGAATCCGGCGCGGAAAAGCGCGAAGTTGCCGTCCTCGAAGAGTATGCCCATGCCGGCGGCCCTCCTCTCGATCAAAGGGGCTGTCAGGTGGTCAGAACTGTCGGCGTGTCAGGCCGGAGTCTCAGTAGCGTTCCAGGGCCGGGACGGCCGAGGCCGGGGCGCCGGAGAGGCCGAGGGTGGCGTCGTACGCCTTCTTCCAGTCGCCGTTGTCCTCGTGGGCCTTCAGCGCGTCGTTGATCGCGTTGCGCAGGACGGAGTCGTCCTTGGCCAGGCCGACGCCGTAGGGCTCCTTGGTGAAGGGCTTGCCGACCACCTTGAGCTTGTCGGGGTTCTTGGCGGCGTAGCCCTTGAGGATCGCGTCGTCGGTGGTGACCGCGTCGACCTCACCGGTCATCAGCTTGTCCACGCACTGCGAGTAGGTCTCGTACTTGGTGATCTTGGCGCCGTAGGGCGTGATGTTGTCGATCGAGGTGGAGCCGGTGACGGAGCAGACGGACTTGTCCTTGACCGACTCGGGGCCGGTGATCGTGGTGTTGTCCTTCGCGACCAGCAGGTCCTGGCCGGCCACCAGGTAGGGGCCGGCGAAGGAGACCTGCGCCTTGCGCTTCTCGTTGATGGTGTAGGTGCCGACGTAGAAGTCGATCTGGTGATCGCCATCGCCGGAGAGGGCGTTCTCGCGGTTGGCCGAGGCGATCGTCTTCCACTCGATCTGGTCCGGGCCGAAGCCGAGGTCGGCGGCGACCATTCTGGCGATCTCGATGTCGAAGCCCGAGCGGGCGCTGGCGCCGGAGCCGGCCGAGAGGTCCTCGAAGCCGAGGAAGGGCTGGTCGGACTTGGCGCCGATGACCAGGTGCCCGCGCTTCTTGGCGTTGTCGAAGGTCTTCGAGCCCGTCAGCTTGACGTCGGTCTTCACCTGGTACGTGGGGGGCTTCGGGGCGGCGCTGCCGCCGGCCGCGTTGTCGCTCGGGGATCCGCTCTTGCCGCAGGCCGCGACGGCGGTCAGCGCGAGTACCGACATGGCGGCGGCGATGGTGCGACGGGTCCTCATGAGGGTTGCTCTCCTCGGTCTTGGCCACGGTCAACCGGGCCGCTGGGCTTAGGGGTTCCTGGCGCGGTGCCCGCGCGCCAACCATTCCGGCGGAGTTCGGGCACGCCCTCGGGCCCGGTTCCAACGGAATCGGGTCAGACGCTAGATCAGTTGTGGCCTCAGTGGTGCAGGATCTTCGAAAGGAAGTCCTTGGCCCGGTCGGTGCGCGGCGCGGTGAAGAACGCCTCGGGGGTGTTCTGTTCGACGATCCGGCCGTCCGCCATGAACAGCACGCGGTTGGCGGCGGAGCGGGCGAAGCCCATCTCGTGCGTCACCACGACCATCGTCATGCCCTCGGCTGCGAGCGAACGCATCACCTCCAGCACCTCGTTGACCATCTCGGGGTCGAGGGCGGAGGTGGGCTCGTCGAACAGCATCACCTTGGGCTTCATGGCCAGTGCGCGGGCGATCGCCACCCGCTGCTGCTGGCCGCCGGAGAGCTGGGCGGGGAACTTCTCGGCCTGCGCGCCCACTCCGACCCGCTCCAGCAGCTCGCGCGCGGTCTGCTCGGCCTCGGCCTTCGGGATCCCGCGGACCTTGACCTGGGCGAGCACCACGTTCTCCAGCACGGTCTTGTGTGCGAAGAGGTTGAAACTCTGGAACACCATTCCGACTTCGGCCCGCAGCTTGGCCAGTTCCCGCCCCTCGGCGGGCAGCGGCCGGCCGTCCACGGTGATGGTGCCGGAGTCGATGGTCTCCAGCCGGTTGATCGTCCGGCACAGGGTCGACTTCCCGGAGCCGGACGGGCCGATCAGCACCACCACCTCGCCCCGGGCGATCTCCAGGTCGATGTCCTGGAGCACGTGCAGCGCCCCGTAGTGCTTGTTGACACCGCTCAGTGCGACCAGGGGGTCGGGACGGGAGTCGGTGCCGGTGGTCTCGGTCATCGCGCCTTGCTCCCTCGGGTCCGACCCGGGCGACCCCCGGGGCTGCGGTGCTCGTGCTGGTGTCGTCTGCGCCGGGGGCCGGTGAGCCGGCGGAGCCCGACGGCCCCCGGTTGGGCAGACCCTAGAAGCGTCGACGATGTCATGTCAGCCGATCTGAGGGGAACTTGAGCATCACGATCCGGCCACGTGGCGGGGTCGGAGCGGGGGCTGGGCCCGCTGTACGCCCGGCGGTTGCGGGTGGGAGTGGCCGTGCGCGAACGATCGGACGGCGGTGGCCTGATGACAGGACCCGGCGGACTCGACCATACTCCGCAAGGACCGGGCCAAATCCGGACCGATCCCTCACCGGACAGACCACGGAAAGGAGGCAGGAGGTGCGCCTGCTGCTCGTCGAGGACGACGAACGGGTCGCCGCCGCGCTGGTCGCCGTGCTCGGTAGGCACGGCTTCCAGGTCCGCCATGCCCGCAGCGGGCACGAGGCGCTGGACGCACTGGTGCCCGACGGCAACGAGCCGTACCGGGTGGTCCTGCTCGACCTCGGGCTGCCCGACCGGGACGGCTTCGAGGTGTGCAGCCGGATCCGTGCGCACAGCGGGGTCCCGGTGATCATGGTGACCGCGCGGGCCGACGTCCGCTCGCGGATCCACGGCCTCAACCTCGGTGCCGACGACTACGTCACCAAGCCCTACGACATGGGCGAACTGCTCGCCCGGATCCACGCGGTGGTACGGCGCTGGCCGGCCACGGGCGCCGGGACCGAGCCGGGCGACCAGCCCGCCCAGCCCGGCCCGCTGGAGTCCCGCGGCATCTCGATCGACCGGGAGCGCCGCCGGGTCAGTGTGGACGGCCGCGACGTACCGCTCACCCGCAAGGAGTTCGACCTGCTGGCGCTGCTCTCGCAGAGCCCCGGCGTGGTCTACCGGCGGGAGCAGATCTTCAGCGAGGTCTGGCGCAGCGGCTGGGAGGGCAACGGCCGCACCCTGGAGGTGCACATCGGATCGCTGCGCAACAAGCTAGGCCTGCCCGGACTGGTCGAGGCCGTCCGCGGCGTGGGCTACCGGCTGATCGCCGAGCAGCCCCGGACCGACCCCGCCAGCCCGGACTCGGGGCGCTGACCTCTCGTGCGCAACCGTCTGCTCGGCATCCTGCTCTCCCTGATGGCCTGCGTGCTGGCGGCCCTGGGGGTGCCGCTCGCGGTGTTCATCGCGGCCGCCGAGCAGAGCACGGTGGTGGTCGACCGGCTCGACGACGCGGCCCGCTTCGCCCAGGATCTGCCCACCCAGGGCTACCTCGGGGCGGACACCGCGATGAAGGGCGACTCGACGCCCGACCCGGGAGACCCCGGCCGCCGCAACGCACTGGCCGTCGAGGCGGAGCGCTACCACGGCCTGTACGGGATCCGGATCGGGATCTTCCAGCGCAGCGGCGCCACCGCGGCCAGCTCGCCGGAGGGCTGGCGGGTACCGGACGCCGGCCCGGGCCGGCAGGCCTTCCAGGAGGCCCTGGACGGGCGCCGCAGCCACAACCCGCCACAGGTCTGGCCGTGGACCCCGGAGCGGACCCTCACCGTGGCCACCCCCGTGGTCCGGGACGGCGACGTGGTCGCCGTGGTGCTCACCGACTCCCCGACCGGACCGCTGCGGGCCCGGATCCTGCACCACTGGCTGGTGCTCGGCGCGGGCGAGGCGCTGGCGATGATCGTGGCCGTACTGCTGTCGGTGCGCCTCACCAGCTGGGTGCTGCACCCGGTCCGCACCCTGGACCGGGCCACCCACGACATCGCCACCGGACGGATGAACGCACGGGTCGCGGCCAGTGCGGGCCCGCCCGAACTCCGGCGGTTGGCACGCTCGTTCAATCACATGGCGGACAACGTGGTGCTCGCCCTGGACCAGCAGCGGGCCTTCGTCGCGGACGCCTCGCACCAGCTGCGCAACCCGCTCGCCGCCCTGCTGTTGCGGGTCGAGCTGCTCGGCCTGGAACTGCCCGAGGGACACGAGGAGGAGCTCGGCCAGGTCCGTGAGGAGGGCGTCAGGCTGGCCCGGGTGCTCGATGACCTGCTTGGCCTGGCCACCGCCGAACACGCCCGCCCGGAGCCCGAGCAGGTCGACCTCACCGCCCTGGTGCTGGCCAGGATCGACGCCTGGCGTCCGGTCGCCGGTCAGCGCGGGCAGCGGCTGGAGTGGGAGGGGCCGCCGTCGGCGGTCGGGCTGGCCGATCCGATCGGGTTCGGCAGCGCGCTGGACGCGGTGCTGGACAACGCGCTCAAGTTCACCCCGGACGAGGGTCGGATCGGGTTGCGGATCGCGACGGGCAAGCGCGAGGTCGCGGTGACCGTCACCGACGCGGGCCCCGGGCTGACCGAGGAGGAGCTGGCCAGGGTGGGCGACCGCTTCTGGCGCAGTCCCCGGCACCAGAACATCGACGGCTCCGGGCTCGGCCTCTCGATCGCCCGGACCCTGCTGCTGGCGGGCGGAGGCTCACTCGACTTCGCCCCCGCCGAGCCGACGGGCCTGGCGGTGACGCTCGCGGTGCCCAAGGGCGACGGCTGAGCCGCCGGGCGAGCGGGGGAGCGGCCTCCTCGACGAGCGGGCCCTGGGAAGCAACGGCACAACCGGCAGCCTCAGGGTTTGACCGAGGTGTAGTAGCGGCGGGCGCCCTCGTGGAGGGGGAGCGGGGCGGTGTAGACGGCGGTGCGCAGATCGACCAGCTGGGCGGCGTGCACCTTGGCGCCGATCACGTCGCGGCTGTCGATCACCGCCCTGGTCAGGTCCTCCACCAGGCGGGGGGCGACGTCGTCCCTGGTCACCAGGAGGTTGGGCACCGCGAGCGTGGGCACCGCCGCGTCGCTGTTCTTCGCCTTGGGATAGGCGTCGGGCGGAATGGTCGCGGCTCGGTAGGCGTCGGTGCCGCCGCCCTCCTGCTGGTGCACCGACTCGGCCAGGTCGCCGAGCGGCACGATCCGGATCGGGAACTGCTCCGACAGGTCGGCGAGGGCGGAGGTCGGCAGCCCGCCGGACCAGAAGAAGGCGTCCAGCTTGCCCGCCTTCAGCTGGTCGGCGGCGTCACCGACGCCGAGCATGACCGGGTGGATGTCGTGGTCCGGATCCAGACCGGCTCCGGCCAGTAGCCGTCTGGTCACCAGGTTCACGCCGGACAGGCTCTGGCCGACGCTCACCCGCAGCCCGCGCAGGTCCGCCGCCCGGTGCACCGGTGAGTCGGCCGGGACGACCAGCTGCAGGTAGTCGTCGTACAGCCGGGCGATGGCCCGCAGCCGGGACTTCTGCGGTCCCTGGTACTCGGCGACCGCGTCGGCGGTCGCTATCGCGAACGCGTCCCGGCCGGAGAGCACCCGCTCCAGGTTGTCCACCGAGCCCTCGGAGTTGTCCAGCTGCAGCTTCAGCGCGGGCAGGTGCGTGCCCAGGTAGTCGTGCAGCAGCAGCCCGTACTTGTCGTAGACCCCGCGCGGCACACCGGTCGCGAGTCTGGGCGGGCCGCCCGGGTAGACGTCGCCGTCAGCCGAGGCCAGCCACCAGCCCGCCAGCGCGCCGACGACCAGCAGCAGCGCGGCGGCCGCCCGGCCGAGCCGGCTGCGGGCCACCACGCGCAGCACGGTGCCCGGCGCGAAAGTCATGCGGGGGATCCTGCCAGGACTGGGCCATGATCGGGAGAGGTTCACGCGGGTGGACTGCGGTCTCGTACCCTTGGGTCCGTGGGTACGAGCCAGGAACCGAAGAGCTACAAGGTCGTCACGTACGGCTGCCAGATGAACGTCCACGACTCCGAGCGCCTCGCCGGACTGCTGGAGGACGCCGGATACGTCAAGGCCGAGCAGGGCGGTGGCGACCCTGACCTGGTCGTCTTCAACACCTGCGCGGTGCGCGAGAACGCCGACAACAAGTTGTACGGCAACCTCGGCCAGCTGGCGCCCGTCAAGAACCGCCACAAGGGAATGCAGATCGCCGTCGGCGGCTGCCTGGCGCAGAAGGACCGCGACTCCATCGTGCAGAAGGCACCGTGGGTCGACGTGGTCTTCGGCACCCACAACATCGGCCACCTGCCCGCGCTGCTGGAGCGCGCGGCGGTGGAGAAGAAGGCCCAGGTCGAGATCCTGGAGTCGCTGGAGACCTTCCCCTCCACGCTGCCCACCCGCCGCGAGTCCGCCTACGCCGCCTGGGTCGCCATCTCGGTCGGCTGCAACAACACCTGCACCTTCTGCATCGTGCCCGCACTGCGCGGCAAGGAGGAGGACCGCCGTCCCGGCGACATCCTCGCCGAGATCGAGGCGCTGGTCGCCGAGGGCGTCGTCGAGGTCACCCTGCTCGGCCAGAACGTCAACGCGTACGGCTCCGACCTGGGCGACCGGGAGGCGTTCTCCAAGCTGTTGCGCGCCTGTGGGCAGATCGAGGGCCTGGAGCGGGTCCGCTTCACCTCGCCGCACCCGCGCGACTTCACCGACGACGTGATCGCCGCGATGGCCGAGACCCCGAACGTGATGCACCAACTGCACATGCCGCTGCAGTCCGGCTCGGACACCGTGCTGCGGGCGATGCGCCGTTCCTACCGGCAGGAGCGCTTCCTTGGGATCATCAGATCGGTCCGCGAGGCGATGCCGGACGCCGCGATCTCGACCGACATCATCGTGGGCTTCCCCGGTGAGACCGAGGAGGACTTCGAGCAGACCCTGCACGTGGTCCGCGAGGCCAGGTTCACCAACGCCTTCACCTTCCAGTACTCCAAGCGGCCCGGCACCCCCGCCGCCGAGATGGAGGACCAGATCCCCAAGGCCGTGGTGCAGGCGCGCTACGACCGGCTGATCGCGCTCCAGGAGGAGATCTCCTGGGAGGAGAACAAGAAGCAGGTCGGCCGCACCCTGGAGATCCTGGTCGCCGAGGGCGAGGGCAAGAAGGACGACAAGACCGACCGGCTCTCCGGCCGCGCCCCCGACAACCGGCTGGTGCACTTCACCCGGCCGGCGGAGCCGGTACGGCCCGGTGACATGGTCACGGTCGAGATCAGCTACGCGGCCCCGCACCACCTGCTCGCCGAGGGGCCGGTGCTCTCCGTGCGCCGCACCCGTGCGGGGGACGCGTGGGAGAAGCGGCAGGCCGCGCCGGCGGCGAAGCCGGCCGGGGTGATGCTCGGTCTGCCGACGATCGGTGTGCCGGCCGCACCGGCCGCGCCCAGCGGCGGGTGCAGCACCTGCTGAGGCGTCCGTAGGACGGCTGTCGAGGGGCGCGGTCCGCCGACCGCGCCCCTCGGTGCATGCGGTCGCGGTCTAGAGTGATCGACATGCTGGTTGCCGCCGCCGTCTGCCCCTGCCCCCCGATGCTCGTACCGGAAGTGGCCGCCGGTGCCGCGCCCGAACTGGAGGTGCTGCGCACCGCCTGCGCGGAGGCGGTGCGGGAACTGCTCGACTCCGGGGCCGAGCTGCTGGTGGTGGTCGGGACCGGCCCGCGGGCCCAGGTCTGGACCGAGGGCGGCGCGGGCTCGTTCCACCGGTACGGCGTGGACCTGGCCGTCCGGCTGCCCTCCGGCGGCGTCGACGGACCGCCGCTCGCCCCCTCGCTGACGCTCGGCGCCTGGCTGCTGACCGAGGCCGGTGCCGCGCTGCCCACACACGCCTGCGCGGTGCCCGCCGACGCCCCGCCCACCCGGATGCTGAGCCTGGGCAAGGGGCTGGCCGACCTCGCGGACCGGGTGGGCCTGCTGGTGCTGGGCGACGGCAGCGCCTGCCGTTCGGTCAAGGCACCCGGCTATCTGGACGAGCGCGCCGAGGGCTTCGACGCGGACGCCGCCCGCGCCCTGGGTGCCGCCGACACCGAGGCGCTGGCCGCCCTCGACCCGAAGCTCGCTGCCGAGCTGCTGGCGGACGGCCGCGCGCCCTGGCAGGTCCTGGCGGGAGCAGCCGAGGACGCCGGGCTCGGCGGGCGGCTGCGGTACGCCGAAGCGCCGTACGGGGTCGGCTACTTCGTGGCGTCCTGGTGCTGACCGCCGCGCCCGGGGCCGTACCGCACCGGGGCTGACCGCACGGCGCCGGTCCACGACCGGAACCGGTCAGCCGGCCGGCGGCCGGTCCTCCTCCGCGGAGGACTCGTCCCTGGGCTTGGCGGCGAAGCTGTCCACGACCTCCTTGGTCTTGGCCGTGCCGTGCTCGATCTTGTCGGTGTACCTGTGCTTGGTCGCCTTGTCGACGGCCTCGCCGGCCTTCTCCACCATGTGGTCGATCGTCTCGTTGTGCTTACCCGCGAGCTCGCTGGCCTTCTCCTTGAGCTCGTCGGCCCTGCTCTTGAGGGTGTCCATCAGGCCCATGGCAGTCTCGCTCTCCTGGTGGGTCGGCTGTTCCGAAAGGTTCAACGTCGGGGACACCCTCGTTGTTCTCCGGAACGATCTCCAGTACCGGCGCACGGTGTCCCGGCCGACTTTGCGAGACTTGGACCGTGAGCAGCTCCCGTGTCAATCCTCCCCGCGTCGTCTCCGTGGTCGGCGCGACCGCCGCCGGAAAGTCGGACCTGGCGGTCGCCATCGCCCGCAGCCTCGACGGCGAGGTGATCAACACCGACTCCATGCAGCTGTACCGGGGGATGGACATCGGGACGGCCAAACTCACCGAGGCCGAGCGCGGCGGCGTTCCGCACCACCTGCTGGACATCTGGGAGGTCACCGAGGGCGCCAGCGTCGCCGAGTACCAGCGCCTCGCCCGAGCCGAGATCGACCGGCTGCTCGCGGCCGGACGGACCCCGGTGCTGGTCGGCGGCTCGGGGCTGTACGTCCGGGCGGCGATCGACGAGATGGAGTTCCCGGGCACCGACGCCGGGGTGCGGGCCGGGCTGGAGCAGGAGCTGGACGAGCACGGATCCGGCCTGCTGCACCGCCGGCTCGCCGAGCTCGACCCGGTCGCCGCCGAGGCGATCCTGCCGAGCAACGGCCGCCGGATCGTCCGGGCGCTGGAGGTCATCGAGATCACCGGCCGCCCGTTCACGGCCAGTCTGCCGGGCCACCGGTCGGTGTACGAGACGGTGCAGATCGGGGTCCGGGTGCCGCGTCCCGAGTTGGACGAACGGATCGCGCTGCGGGTTGACCGGATGTGGGCGGCCGGACTCCTTGACGAAGTGCGGGAGCTGGAGAAGCTCGGGCTGCGCGAGGGCCGTACGGCCAGCCGGGCGCTCGGGTACCAGCAGGTGCTGGACCACTTCGCCGGCGAGTGCACCGAGGACGAGGCGCGTGCCGAGACCGTCCGGGCCACCAGGCGGTTCGCCCGCCGCCAGGAGTCCTGGTTCCGCCGGGACGAGCGGATCCACTGGCTGGACCGTCCCGCCGGTGCCGATCCGGTCGAGCTGCTCGGACGGTCGCTGGAACTGATCGCCGGCTGAGGCCGGTGTCACCGGTGGTCTGATCCGGCCTCAGGACCGCCGGATTCCGGCCACCGGGGGATGCACCTGCATGTGCATGGCGAACTCGGGGTTACGGCCTCATCACGTCCTGGCCACGGATCACCCGCCGACCCCTCGGGACGCCCTGTGCCCACCTCTGGACATGCCATCATCGAGGGCATATGGGGTCAGTCGCGTGGGCCGACCTCACCGTTCACGAGTCCGTGAGCTCGTGTCGAACCGTCAGGGGAGGCGGCGTGTCGCCGGGTACCGGCCCCGAGATCGAGCAGCTGCCGAACGACGCCGAAGACAGCGCCGAGATCACGCTGCCCGAGCTCGCCGTACCCACCACCTCGTACGCAGTCGCCGTGCCCGCGATCGGGGACCTGGCGGTGCCCGGTGTGGTGCACGAGCGGGAGATCCGGCCGCGGCGCAGGCTGCGCTGGTGGCAGATCCTGCCGATCGCCCTGGTCGCCACCCTCGGCTCGCTGATGTTCGCCTTCCCGCTCGCCTTCGGTTCGAGTGACAACGCCTCGGCCATGATCGGGATGCTCGGGCTGCTGCTCACCGCCGCCTCGGTCGGTTGGGGCGCGATGGCGGCCAGGGTCGCCGGGTACAAGTGGCCGGGGCTGCCGCGCCGGGGAACCGGGCAGCGGGCCAGCCGCCGGGCCATCGCGGTCTACACCCTGATCGCGATCGTCTCCGTGGTGCTGGCGGTCTGGCGGGTCGTCCGCCTCAGCGGCTGAGCCGAGGGCCGGCCCACCGGCCGGACACGGTGACCGGGCCGCGTGGGCGGTCAGTACCATCGGCACTGTGAGTGCTACCGCGACGGGCCTGCCCTTCCTCAAGGGCCACGGCACCCAGAACGACTTCGTGATCGTCCCCGACCCGGACGGCCTGCTGGACCTGGGCCCGGACGTCGTCGCCCGGCTGTGCGACCGCCGGGCCGGCATCGGCGGCGACGGGCTGCTGCGCGTGGTGCGCTCCGCCGCCGACCCGGCGGCCGCCGGGCAGGCGGACCAGGCCGAGTGGTTCATGGACTACCGCAACTCCGACGGCTCGATCGCCGAGATGTGCGGCAACGGCGTCCGGGTCTTCGCGCGCTACCTGGTGCACGCGGGGCTGGTCGAGCCGGGCCCGATCGCGGTCGCGACCCGGGCCGGGGTGCGGCGGGCGGTCATCGCCGAGGACGGCGTCGACGGGACGCCGGGCGCGGTCACCGTGGACATGGGCCGCGCGCTGCTGCCGGGGCCGGACGGGATCGAGGTCTCGGTCGGCGACCGCAGCTGGCCCGCGCGGAACGTGAACATGGGCAATCCGCACGCCGTCGCCTTCGTCGACGACCTCGCGCAGGCGGGCGAACTGCGGACGGCGCCGCGCACCACACCCGGGAGCGCGTACCCCGAGGGCGTCAACGTCGAGTTCGTGGTGGACCGGGGGCCGCGGCACGTCGCGATGCGGGTGCACGAGCGGGGGTCGGGGGAGACGCTCTCCTGCGGCACCGGAGCCTGCGCCGTCGCGGTCGCAGCGGCACGGCGGGACGGGCTCGACCCGGCGGTCACCGGCGAGGCGGTCTCCTACACCGTGGACCTCCCGGGCGGCAGCCTGGTCATCACCGAGCACCCGGACGGCCGGGTCGAGATGACCGGCCCCGCGGAGATCGTCGCCGCCGGCACCATCGACCCGGCCTGGCTCGGCGTGCTTCCGCTCCGCTGAGGGCTCGCGGGGGCGGCGGTGAGTTCCTTGCGGGTGGGTCCTCCGGCTCGGAGGGCTGCCCGGGTGCCCCGGCACCTCCGCAGCTCACCACGGGCCGGAACGCACCGCCGCAGGGGAACCGAGCGGGACGCCGGGCGGCGGCGCGCCGTGTTCCTGCGGGCGCTTCGCTTTGCCCCGTAGCGGGGTAGCCGAATCCGCCCGATCGGGTGATCTCGGTGACGGGTGGGAAGCAGGGCATCGCGGAACGTGTTGTGCTCGGTAGCATGGACCACCGGGGTCGGGAGCCGCTCCGGTGATCGCTGCCGGAGGTGCAGATGACCATCGACGCAGGCCGACCCCTGACCGGTCAACCAGCAGTCGGCCCATCCCCGCTCGGCCAACCCGTCATCGACAGCCACGGCGCGCCCGCGGGCCCGCCCGCCCGGGCCGGCCGGGCCTCGTTCGGCCGCGCCGCGCTGGGCCGGGCCGGCCGGGCCGCCCTGCTGGCCACCGGCCGCACGCCGGTCCCCGACGCGATCGAGCCGATCGTGGAGGCGCACCGCCGTCACCACCCGCACGCCGACCTGACCCTGCTCAGCCGCGCCTACCGCACGGCCGAGGCCAGCCATCGGGGCCAACTCCGCAAGAGCGGTGAGCCGTTCATCACGCATCCGCTCGCGGTGACGATGATCCTCGCCCAACTCGGCGCCGGTACCACCACCTTGGTGGCCTCGCTGCTCCACGACACCGTGGAGGACACCGAGATGACACTCGCCCAGGTCAGTGCCGAGTTCGGCCCCGAGGTGGCGTATCTGGTCGACGGCGTCACCAAGTTGGAGAAGGTGGACTTCGGTGCCGCGGCCGAGGCCGAGACCTTCCGCAAGATGCTGGTGGCCACCGGGGACGACGTCCGGGTCATGGTGATCAAGCTGGCCGACCGGCTGCACAACATGCGGACGATCCGCCACATGAAGCCCGCCAGCCGGATCAGGATCGCCAAGGTCACCAGGGACGTGTTGATCCCGCTGGCCGAGCGGCTCGGAATCCAGGTGCTGAAGGTCGAGTTGGAGGACATCGTCTTCGCCACCCTGCACCCGGAGGAGCACGCCCGCACCCGTGCCCTGGTGGCCGCGCACGAAGCGGAGCCGGACACCGTGCTCCAGCCCTTCGCCCAGGCGCTCACCCGGCAGCTGGCCGAGTCGGGGGTGGCGGCGAGCGTCACCGTCCGGGCCAGGCACTGCGTCTCGGTGCACCGGTTCCTGCTCAAGCGCGCCGCCGCCGCGGGGCCGGACGGCCGGCCGCAGGGCCTGCGGCCGGCCGACTTCGGGCGGCTGCTGGTGACGGTCGAGGAGAACGCCGACTGCTACGCCGTCCTCGGCGAGCTGCACACCTGCTGGACGCCGCTGCCGGGCGAGTTCAAGGACTTCGTCGCGGCGCCGAAGTTCAACCTCTACCAGTCCCTGCACACCGCCGTGACGCTGGCCGGCGGCGAGGTGGCGGAGGTGCTGGTGCGGACGCGGCAGATGCACCGGGTGGCCGAGTTCGGCGTGGTCGCGCTGGGGGACCCGCTGGTCCCCGGCGGCCAGCCCGGCGAGCCCGAGCGGGCGGACGGGGCGGATCCGGCCCGCCCGGGCTGGCTGAGCAGACTGCTTGAGTGGCAGCAGGAGACCCCGGACCCGGACACCTTCTGGTCAGCCCTCACCGCCGACCTCTCCGACGACCGTGAGATCACCGCCGTCACCGAGGACGGTCTGACCCTCCAGCTGCCCGCCGGGGCCAGCTGCGTGGACGCGGCGTACCTGCTCGGTGAGGAGACCGGCCACCGCTGTCTCGGTGCCCGGGTGAACGGGCGGCTGGTCGCCCTCTCCACGGTGCTCGGGGACGGCGACGTGGTCGCGGTCCTCACCGAGCAGGCCGGTCCCGGCCCCGGCGCCGAGCCTTCGGGGCCGGCTCCCGGGTGGCTGGAGTGCACCAGAACGCCGGCCGCCAGGCTCGCCATCGAGCGCTGGCTGGCCGAGCATCCGGCCGGCGCCCGCGAGCCCGCTCCGGAGCCCGCCCCGGCGGCCGGTCCGCCCCCGGGGCGCCCGCCGGGGTTCCCGCCCGCCCCGGTCACCGCCCGCGGCGAGCGGTCCCCGGTGGCGGTGCCCGGCCGTCCGGGCGCACCGGTCCGGCTCGCCCGGTGCTGCACGCCGGTGCCGCCGGACGTCGTGGTCGGGTACGAGATCAGGGGCGGCGCGTTCGCGGTGCACCGGGTCGGCTGCCCGGCGGGGGAGCGGTTGCGGGAGGCCGGCCGCAGCCCGGTCGTGCCCGACTGGGTGCCGGGGGTCTGTCCGCCCTGCGGCTTCCGGGTCACCCTGGAGGCCCAGGCGCTGAACCGGCCCCGGCTGCTCGCCGACCTGACGGCGGTGATGTCGGCGGAGGGCATCGGCATCGTCTCGGCCGCCGTGGAGCCCCCGCAGGACCTCCAGGTGCGGCACACCTACACCATCGAGCTGCCGACCCCCGGGACACTGCCGCTGGTGATGCGGGCGATGCTGCGGGTCTCCGGGGTCTACGACGTCTACCGGGCGGGGCTGCCGAGGCTCCCCCCGGCCGGCCGGGGGGAATGAAGCGGGCGGGGGCGGGCGCCGCCGGGTGAAATGAGGATGACCCACCCAGGTCGGGCATGCGACCATTCAGGGGAATTCACGGCCGGTCCACGGCGTTCACCGGTACGCAGTAGTGCCGGTGCGGACCGTGGCCCGCAGGGGTAGCTCATCATCTTCGTCCGGTAGCAGGGGCGGGTTTCTGGGCAGGCTCCGGGGTGCGCAGGGCTGCGCACCGGCCCTCCCGACACGCAAAGGATGAGATGACCTCCACGTTCGACAGCCGCAACCATTCCGACAAGTCCGCGAGCCGTCTGTACGGCCTGCGGGCGGGAGCCCTCATGGACGAGGACCTCGCGGCGATCGACGAGGACCTCGACCAGCACTTCGACGGCGAGCAGTACGACCGCACCGAGCGTGCCGCACTCCGCCGTGTCGCCGGTCTCTCCACCGAGCTCCAGGACGTCACCGAGGTCGAGTACCGGCAGCTCCGCCTGGAGCGGGTCGTTCTCGTCGGCGTCTGGACGGACGGCACGGCGGACGAGGCCGAGAACTCCCTGGCCGAACTCGCGGCGCTGGCCGAGACGGCCGGCTCCGTGGTTCTCGACGGCGTGATCCAGCGCCGTGACAAGCCGGACGCCGCGACCTACATCGGCTCCGGCAAGGCACAGGAGCTGCGCGACATCGTCGCCGCCACCGGCGCCGACACCGTCGTCTGCGACGGTGAGCTCACCCCGGGCCAGCTGATCCACCTCGAGGACGTCGTCAAGGTCAAGGTCGTCGACCGGACGGCCCTGATCCTGGACATCTTCGCCCAGCACGCCAAGTCCCGGGAGGGCAAGGCGCAGGTCTCGCTCGCGCAGATGCAGTACATGCTGCCGCGACTGCGCGGCTGGGGTCAGTCGCTCTCCCGGCAGATGGGTGGTGGTGGCTCCGGCTCCGCCGGCGGTGGTATGGCCACCCGTGGTCCCGGTGAGACCAAGATCGAGACGGACCGCCGCCGGATCCGCGAGAAGATGGCGAAGCTCCGCAAGGAGATTGCCGAGATGAAGAAGGGCCGGGACACCAAGCGTCAGGAGCGCAAGCGTCACCAGGTCCCCTCGGTGGCCATCGCGGGCTACACCAACGCGGGCAAGTCCTCGCTGCTCAACCGGCTCACCGGCGCGGGCGTGCTGGTGGAGAACGCGCTGTTCGCCACCCTGGACCCGACCGTGCGCCGGGCGCAGACCCCGAGCGGCCGGATCTACACCCTGGCCGACACCGTCGGCTTCGTCCGGCACCTGCCGCACCACCTGGTCGAGGCCTTCCGCTCGACCATGGAAGAGGTCGCCGACGCGGACCTCATCCTGCACGTGGTGGACGGCTCGCACCCCGAGCCGGAGACCCAGCTGGCCGCCGTCCGAGAGGTGATCGTATCGGTCGAGGCACAGGACGTGCCGGAGATCGTGGTGATCAACAAGGCCGACGCCGCCGATCCGCTCGTGCTGCAGCGGCTGCTGCGCCGCGAGCCGCACGCCATCGTGGTCTCGGCCCGTACCGGGCAGGGCATGGCGGAGCTGTTGCAGCTGATCGACGACGAGCTGCCGCGCCCCGCGATCGAGGTTCAGGCCCTGGTGCCGTACACCAGGGGCGATCTGGTCTCCCGGGTGCACGCCGAGGGCGAGCTGCTCGGCACCGAGCACACCGGTGACGGGACGCTGCTGCGCGCCAAGGTCTCCGCCGAGCTGGCGGCCGAGCTGGAGCGCTTCGCGGTCGTCGCCCAGGGCTGACAGCGGCGGGCAGAGACGACGAGGGCCCGGGCCCGTCCGCACTTGGACGGGCCCGGGCCCTCGGTGTCTGTCAGCCCTGCCGCTTGCTGATGAAGTCGAACACCGACTTCGCCTCATCACCCAGCGAGGGACCGGCCATCCAGGCCGCCGGGCGCGGGCCGATCGAGTTGTTGCTGATCAGCGCGGGCTTGCCGTCCTTCACGACGAACCAGCCACCGCCGCTGGCACCGCCGGTCATGGTGCAGCCGATGTTGTACATGGTCGGGCGGCTGGCGTCGAAGGAGAGTCGGGCCGGCGGGACGCTGGAGTCGCAGTGCTCCAGCTCGCGGCCGTCGAACGGCGCGGCCTGTGGGTAGCCGTACGAGGAGACCGTGCTGACCTGGTTGCGCGGGGCGTTGAACCAGACCGGTATCGAGCCGCCCACGGTCTCCTCCAGCGACTTGCCGCCGCCCTCCTCGTTGTGCACCCGGATGACCCCGAAGTCGTACTGGCTCACCGGGCCGCCGCGCTCGCCGCCCTCCTCGGTCCACTGCGGCGAGACGACGGCGTAGTCGGCGTCCCACACGCCGTACGGGACGACCTGCTGCTGGGAGCCGGTCTTGCCGTTGCTGGCGGCGCCGCTGCGGTTGAAGGACGGCATGAAGCTGATCTTCTTGAACCAGTCCTTGCCCTTGCCGCCGTGCAGGCAGTGGGCCGCCGTCCAGACGAGGTTGCTCTTGCCCGGGTGGGCCGGGTCGCTGACCACGGTGCCGGAGCAGACCGCGGCCTCCTGGTCGTCGACCTGCATGTAGATCTTGCCGAGCACGGCGGTGTTGGTGGAGTACGGGTGCGGCTGCGGCTTGGCCTGGATCGGGGCCGGCGCGGGGTCGTTGTCGGACGCCGTCCGGCTGGACTGGACACCGGCCTCCTGGTTCTCCATGCCCTTGGCGGCCTGCATCTTGGCCTGGTCCCAGAAGCCCTTGATCACCTCAGGCTTGAAGCCGTGCTGCTCGGCCCACTTGGTCCAGTCGTCCGCGCTCCAGTTCTTGATGTTCTGCAGAACCTTGGACAGGTCGATGCCGCCCTTGCTCGCGGTTGCCGTCGCGGTCACCGACGGCGAGGCGACGGCCTGCGAGGAGCTGTCCTTCTTGTCCGGACCGCAGGCGCTCGCGGTCAGCACCAGGACGGTGGCGACGGCGGCGGTCAGCCCGGCGCGGCGGCGCGGGCTTGTGCTGTGCGTAGAGGTGGTGTTCATGAGGTTCCCCGTTTGCCGATACTGATCCGAGCGGTCAAGTCCCGCTCGTCGGTTACTTCTTGCTGATGTAGTCGAGCGCCTGGCTGGCCACGCTCTCCAGGTAGGGGCCACTGAGCGAGGTGTGGTCCGAGGCGCCGAGCGAGGTGTTGCTGACCAGGGCCTGGCGGCCGTCCGGCATCGTGGCGAACCAGCCGCCGCCGCTGGAACCGGCGGTCATGGTGCAGCCGATGGTCAGCATCGGCGGCCGCTGCGGGTCGAAGGAGAGCCGGACCGGCTTCCCGCCGTCGCACCGGTCCAGCTCCTGACCGTCGAAGGGCTTCACAGCCGGGTACCCCCAGGCGGAGACGGACAGTTGATCACGCGGCGCGTCGAACCAGACCGGAAGCGCGGTGCCCACCGTCTCCTCCAGCGACCTGCCGTCGCCGTCGGGGTTGTGCACCTTCAGCACCGCGAAGTCGTACTGGTTGGCCGCGCTTCCGCCGTGACCGCCCTCGGCCGTCCACTGCGGCGAGGTGATCACGTTGTCCGCCCACCACATGCCGAGCGGCGCCACGTCCTGCGGAGCGGGCTTGTGGCCGGCACTGGCCGCCCCCGAACTGTTGTAGGCCGGGACGAAGACGATGTTCTTGAACCAGTCGCCGCCCTTGCCCTCGTGGACGCAGTGCCCGGCCGTCCAGACCAGGTTGCTCCTGCCCGGGTGGGCCGGGTCCTGGACGACGGTGGCCGAACACTGGCCGGTTCCTCCGCCCGGCGCGGTCGAGAAGACCTTCCCGGAGGCCGCATACCTGGTGTAGGGGCGGGGCACCGCCACCGCCTGGACCGGAGCCGGCTCGGGGTCGGTCACCTCGGAGTCGGCCGGGGGCTTGGTGGCGACCGGCTCAGGCTGCTGGGGCTGGGCGTTCTTCATCCGGTCCGGGTTCCACAGGTCCCGGATGACCGGATTGTTGAAGACGTGCTTGGAGGCCCAGCGGTCCCAGTCGTCGTACTTCCACTTCTTGAGCTCGTCCCAGCTCTTCGGCAGCCCGTCCAGCAGACCCGAGGGCAGGTCGGACGGCAGGTGCAGCTTGGCGCCGGGGCCCGCGCTCGCCGTGTCGCCCGGTGTGGGCGAGGTGTTCGTGGGCCCGTCGCCGCCGCACCCGGCGACCGTGAACAGGGCCGCCGCGGCGAACAGCGCACAGGCCGCACGACGTTTCGATGACATAGCCATTCCCCCCGTGGCTTCTGGACCAGCGGCCCCGGACGCGCCTCGGGCCCTGTGGATTTTCCCACCCCGGAGCATGACGGACGCGACCGCCCCCTGGTTGCCAGTGCTGACGGATGGTCATTGATCCGTGACCCGACCGGTCTGTCGGCCAGTCAAGCCCGGCGAGTCACCCCCAGGAATGAGGGATCCGACGGTATTCACCGGAACGAGTGAGTGGATCTTGTGATCACCCGTCGGGGATAGGTACCCCTTGCCTGTCGCCTGCCGGAAGCGCGCCGCACCACCCCCGCGCACCCCCATGACCCCCTGCGCCCCCGATCGCTCGCGTCCGCAGCCCCATGCGCCCCAAGGAGCAACCTTGAGCACCGCCCTCACCGGAGCCCCACCCGCCGACGCCCCCCACCGGGTCACCGACAGCGACCCGCTGCTCCACCCCGATCCGGCGGCCGCCGCCGAGCACGCCGCGGTGGAGAGCCTGCTGCGCTGCTGGGCCCGGGAGACCGGGGCGGCGCCCGGGGCCGACGGGCTGCTGCGGATCCCGGTGCTGGGCGGGGCGGCCAGGCTGGCCGCGCCCGTACGGTACTGGTCGGCCTGCGGCTGGCACCGCTTCGACCCGGCCACCCTGGAGGGTGAGGCCACCCCCGTCGACGCGGTCACCCTCGCGGCACTGGTCGCCGGCGCCGCCGCCACCCGCCCCGACTCCGGACAGATCGCCGACCTGGCCGCCCGGGTCGCCGACTCCGTGGTCCGCACCGCCGACGTGCTCGCCCACCGCCGCCGGGTCGCCGAGGCCGTCGACTGGCCGTTCCTGCAGGCCGAACAGGCGCTGCTGCTCGGCCACCCCCTGCACCCGACCCCGAAGAGCCGCGACGGCCTGGGCCCGGCCCAGAGCGCGGCGTACTCGCCCGAACTGCACGGCGCCTTCCGGCTGCACTGGTACGCCGTGGACCGCGACCTGCTGGCGGCGGACTCGGCCACCGGGCGGCCCGCCGAGGAGCTCACCGCCGAACTGCTCGGCGACGAGCGCCTGTTGCCGCCCGGCACCGCCGCGCTGCCGCTGCACCCCTGGCAGGCGAGGGAGTTGGCGCTGCGCCCCGAAGTGGCCGGGTTGCTGGCCGACGGACTGCTCCACGACCTCGGCGCACACGGCGGGTTGTGGCACCCCACCTCCTCCGTCCGCACCGTCTGCCGCCCGGGCGCACCCTGGATGCTCAAGCTCTCGCTCGGCCTGCGGATCACCAACTCCCGCCGGGAGAACCTGCGCAAGGAACTGCACCGGGGCGTCGAGGTGCACCGGCTGCTGGAGAGCGGCCTCGGCGCCGAATGGCGCGCCGCGCACCCCGGCTTCGACATCGTCCGCGACCCCGCGTGGATCGGCGTCGACCTCCCCGCGCTCGGCGATCCCAACGGCCTGGACACGGTGCTGCGCAGCCAGCCCTTCGGCCCCGCCGAACGGGTGCTCTGCGTGGCCGGTCTGGTCGCCGAGCGCCCGCTCGGCCCGGGCGGAACGCTGCCGTCCTGGCTGGGCGACGTGCTGCGCGGCCTGGCCGCCCGCAGCGGGCGGCCGGTGCAGGCGGTGGCCGCCGAGTGGTTCCTGCGCTACCTGGACACCGTGGTGCTGCCGGTGCTCTGGCTGGACGGCCGAGCGGGCATCGCCCTGGAAGCACACCAGCAGAACAGCCTGGTCCTGCTGGACGAGGACGGCTGGCCGGCCGGCGGCCGCTACCGCGACAACCAGGGCTACTACTACCGCGCCTCGCACGCCGGGAAGCTGGCCGCCCGGCTGCCCGGCATCGGCACGCACAGCGACACCTTCGTCGACGACGGGGTGGTCGACCAGCGTTTCGCCTACTACCTCGGCATCAACCACGTGCTGGGACTGATCGGCGCCATGGGCTCCCAGGGCCTGGCCGAGGAGGACGTCCTGCTGGCCGCCCTGCGCCGCTTCCTCGCCGGAGAGCGGGCCGCGGCCACCGGTTCGGGCCTGCCGCGACTGCTGCTGGACGAGCCCGTCCTGCGCTGCAAGGCCAACCTGCTCACCCGGCTGAACGGCATGGACGAACTGGTCGGCCCGGTGGCCACCCAGTCCGTGTACGTGGGCATCCGCAACCCGGTCGCCAGCCGATGAGGCCCCCGAGTGCGGCCCGTGGCGGGCTTGAGGGGATCCCCTTCCGGGGGCCGGTGGCGACCGGCGCCGGGGAGTTCCGGCTCCGCCCGGTCCGGCTGCCGCAGGACCTGCCGCTGCTGACCGCCTGGATGAACGACCCGGAGGTGGCCGACTTCTGGGAACTGGACGGGCCGGCCGAGGTCACCGCGCGGCACCTGCGCGCCCAGCTCGACGGCGACGGCCGCAGCCTCCCCTGCCTGGGCCTGCTGGACGGCCTCCCGATGAGCTACTGGGAGATCTACCGCGCCGACCTCGACCCGCTCGCCGAGCACTACCCCGCCCGGCACCACGACATCGGCATCCACCTGCTGCTCGCCGGCACCGCACGCGGCCGCGGCCTCGGCAGCGTGTTGCTGGCCGCGCTCGCCGCCCGCATCCTCGACGCCGAGCCCGCCTGCCGGCGGGTCGTGGCCGAACCGGACGTCCGCAACGCCAGGTCCGTCCGGGCCTTCACCGGCGCCGGGTTCGAGCTCACCGCCGAACTCGACCTGCCCACCAAACGCGCGGCTCTGATGATCCGCGCCCGCTCCTGACACCCCCTTGGACACCATGGACAACCTGCAGCCCGAGCCGTACGACCTGCTCGGTGTCGGCCTCGGCCCGTTCAACCTGTCCCTGGCCGCGCTGGCCGACCAGGTCAGCGGCCTCAGCTCGCTGTTCTGCGAGGCCAGAGCGGAGTTCAGCTGGCACCCCGGGATGCTGGTGGACGGGGCGCGGATGCAGGTCCCGTTCCTGGCCGACCTGGTCTCGCTGGTCGACCCCACCAACCCCTGGTCCTTCCTCAACTACCTGCGCCAGCAGCAGCGGCTCTTCCCCTTCTACTTCGCCGAACGCTTCCAGCTGACCCGCCGCGAGTACGACCACTACTGCCGGTGGGCCGCCGAACGCCTGCTCAACTGCCGCTTCGACACCGCCGTCACCGCCCTGCACTGGTCCGCCGAGGAGGAGCTGTTCCGGGTCGAGACCTCGGCCGGCCCCTTCCGGGCCCGCAACGTCGTCCTCGGCGTCGGCACCCGGCCCGCGTACCCCGAGCCGTTCGCCCCGCTGCGCGGCAACCCCCGGATCTGGCACTCCGCCGACTACCTGGCCAAGCGCCACTCACTCGCCGGAGCGCGGGACATCACCGTCGTCGGCTCCGGCCAGTCCGGCGCCGAGGTCTTCCTCGACCTGCTGCGCACCCGGGGAACCGACGGCACCCGACTGCGCTGGCTCACCAGGACCAGGGCGCTCGCCCCCATGGAGTACTCCAAGCTGGGCCTGGAGCACTTCACCCCCGACTACACCCGCTACTTCCACACCCTCGCGCCCGCCGTCCGCGACCGCCTGGTCCAGTCCCAGTGGCAGTTGCACAAGGCCGCCAGCGCCGAGACCCTGGCCGAGATCCACGACCACCTCTACGAGCGCACCATCGGCCGCCCGATCGACGCCGACCCGGTCGAGATCATCCCCGGCACCGCCGTCACCGAGACCCTGGCCGGCCCCTGCGGCGGCTTCGAGCTGCTCTGCCGCCACCCGGACTCCGGCACCGAGCACACCGTCCGCACCGACGCCGTGGTGCTCGCCACCGGCTACCGCGCCGAACGCCCCGCGGCCCTCGACCCGATCGCCGAACTGATCGACTGGGACGAGCAGGGCCGGTACCGGGTCGACCTCGACCACCGGATCGCCACCGGCCCCCGGCTGAGCGGCGGCCTCTACGTCCAGAACGCCGAGCTCCACACCCACGGCGTCGGCACCCCCGACCTCGGCCTCGGTGCGCACCGCGCCGCCGTCATCCTCAACGCCGTGGCCGGCAAGACCGTGCACCAGCTGCCAGAGCGCGCCGCCTGGACCAGCTTCGCGCCGCCCACCGCCACCACCGTCCTTCCCCGACCCCAGGAGCGGAACCGTGCCGCAACACCAACCCGCTGACCATCCCTCCTCGCCGGACATCGGCCGGGTGCCCCCGTCCCCCGGCCTCCGGCCGGACGGACCCATCCCCCAGCCTCCGGCCGGGGGGACTCCCAGCCAGCCTCCGGCCGGGGGGACTCCCAAGGCCCGGAGGGCGGGGGGCGAGGGGTCCTTGCTCCACCGGCCGGCCGAGCTCACCGAGGAGCACTGGCAGCGGGCCTGCCGGGCGATGCTGGCCAAGATGCTCGGCGAGTTCGCGTACGAGGAACTGATCACTCCGGCGCCGGAGGCGGACGGCTACCGCCTGGAACTCCCCACCGCCGACTACCGCTACACCGCCCGGCGCGGCGCCTACGGCAGCTGGCAGGTCGACCCGGAATCGATCACCTCCACCGCCGGGGTGGACCCGCTGCGCTTCGTCCAGCACGCCCGGCACACCCTCGGGCTCACCGGCGACACCCTCGGCCACCTGCTGCGCGAGCTCACCGCCACACTGCTCGCCGATACCCGCCAGCTCGCCACCGAACTGACCGCCGCGGAACTCGCCGACCTCGGCCACGCGGAGCTGGAGGGCCGGCAGACCGGCCACCCCTGGATCGTTCCCAACAAGGGCCGCATCGGCCTCTCCGCCGGCGACGTCGCCGAGTGGGCCCCCGAGGCGCGCACCCCCAAGCGGCTGCCCTGGCTGGCCGTCCACCGCAGCCTCGCCCAGTACCGGGGCCCCGCCGACCTGTACCGCAGCGAGCTGGACAACCTGGCGGAGCTCCGGGCGCCGCTCGGCGAGCGGGCCGAGGAGTACCACCTGCTGCCCGTCCACCCCTGGCAGTGGGACGAGGTGATCCTTCCGCTGTTCGCCCCGCAGATCGCCGCCGGGCTGATCGTCCCGCTGCCCGGCGACGGCGACCTGCGGCTGCCCCAGCAGTCCATCCGCAGCTTCTTCAACCTCAGCCACCCCGAGCGCTGTACCGTCAAGCTGCCGCTCTCCATCCTCAACACCCTGGTCTGGCGCGGACTGCCGACCGAGCGCACCCTCGCCGCCCCCGCGGTCACCGCCTGGATCCACCGTCTGCGCGACAACGACCCGTTCCTGCGCGACGAATGCCGGGTGATCCTGCTCGGCGAGATCGCCTCGGTCACCGTGGACCACCCGATCTACCGCGAACTGCCCGAAGTCCCCTACCAGTACAAGGAACTGCTCGGCGCGATCTGGCGCGAACCGCTGGGGCCGGGGCTGCGACCCGGCGAGCGGGCCCGCACCCTGGCCGCGCTGCTCTCGACCGGCTCCGACGGCCGCGCCCTGGCCGCCGAACTGGTCGCCCGCTCCGGCCTGCCCGCCCGGGACTGGCTGCGCCGGCTGTTCGCCGTGATGGTGCCGCCGCTGCTGCACTTCCTCTATCAGTACGGCACCGTCTTCTCCCCGCACGGCGAGAACGCCATCGTGGTCTTCGACGAGTACGACCGCCCGGCGCGCCTGGCCGTCAAGGACTTCGTCGACGACGTCAACATCAGCGACCAGGACCTGCCCGAGTTCGCCGACCTCCCGGCCGAGGTGGAGGCCGTACTGCTCCGCCAACCCCCGGAGTACCTCTGCCAGTTCCTGCACTCCGGCCTGTTCATCGGGGTCTACCGCTACCTCGCCCCGATCGCCGAGCGCCAGCTGGGCGTCGCGGAGGACGAGTTCTGGACCCTGCTGAGTGAACGGATCCTGGCCCACCAGCGCCGCTTCCCCGAGCTGGCCGACCGCTTCAAGCTCTTCGACCTCTTCACCCCGCGGATCGACCGGCTCTGCCTCAACCGCAACCGTCTGCTGCTGGACGGTTACCGGGACCGCCCCCAGCGCCCGCACGCCGCCGTGTACGGCCAGGTCGACAACGCGCTGAACCCCGGCGGCCCGAGCGCTCCCGTCTGCCAGCGAGACCGGACTGTCACTCCCGCGCCGTAGGGTTGGAGTGCCATGACCAACGACTCCGCACCCCAGCCCCTGCCCGGCGCATCCGAGGCCCCGGAGCCCGTCTCCCGCGCCCTCGTCCCGCAGCTGCTGCACGCCGCCGTCACCGCCGTCGGCGGTGTTGAGCGCCCCGGCCAGGTCCAGATGGCCGAGGCCGTCGCCGACGCCGTCGAGCACGGCGAGCACCTGCTCGTCCAGGCCGGCACCGGCACCGGTAAGTCCCTCGCCTATCTGGTGCCCGCCCTCGCCCACGGCGACCGGGTGGTGGTCGCCACCGCCACCCTGGCGCTGCAACGCCAGCTGGTGGAGCGGGACTTGCCCCGGACGGTGGAGGCGCTGCACCCGGTGCTGCGCCGCCGGCCGCTGTTCGCGATGCTCAAGGGCCGCTCCAACTACCTCTGCCTGCACCGGGCCAACGAGGGCACCCCGAGCGACGAGGGTGAGGGCCTGTTCGACCCGGTGGAGGCCCTCGGCGGTCCCACCGGCAAGCTCGGCCAGGACGTGCTGCGGCTGCGCGAGTGGGCCGAGGAGACCGAGACGGGGGACCGCGACGACCTCTCGCCCGGTGTCTCGGACAAGGCCTGGGCCCAGCTCTCGGTCACCTCCAAGGAGTGCCTGGGCGCGACCAAGTGCGCCTACGGGCAGGAGTGCTTCGCGGAGAAGGCGCGTGAGCGGGCCAAGCTGGCGGACGTCGTGGTCACCAACCACGCGATGCTGGCGATCGACGCGATCGAGGGCGCGCCGGTGCTGCCCGAACACGCGATGCTGATCGTCGACGAGGCGCACGAGCTGGTGAACCGGGTGACCGGCGCGGCCACCGCCGAGCTGACGGTCGGCGCGGTCAACCGGGCGGTCAAGCGGGCAGCCAAGCTGGCCAACGAGAAGGCGGTGGACCAGCTCCAGGCCGCCGCCGAGAACTACCACGGCCTGATGGAGACCGCGCAGGCCGGCCGGGTCGAGGAACTGCCCGAGTACCTGGTCTACGCGGTCGCGGGGATCCGGGACGCCTGCCGCCAGATCATCACCTCGCTCGGCGAGACCAGGGACAAGGGGCTCACCGACGAGGACGCGGTCCGCAAGCAGGCGATGGCCTCGGCCGAGACGCTGCACGAGACGACCGAACGGCTGCTCGAGGGGTCCTCGTTCGACGTGGTCTGGATCGAGCGCAGCGACCGCTACGGCCTCGGGCCCGCCTCGCTGCGGGTGGCCCCGCTGAGTGTCTCCGGCCTGCTGCGGGAGAACCTCTACAAGGAGCGCTCGGTCGTGCTGACCTCCGCCACCCTCAAGCTGGGCGGCGACTTCAACGGCGTCGCCGCCTCCGTCGGCCTGCCGGCGGAGGGGCGGCTGCCGGACGCCCGCGGCGCGGACGAGCCCGAGCCGGAGCTCGGTGAGGACGCCCCGCCGTACTGGCGCGGCATCGACGTCGGCTCGCCGTTCTCGTACCGCAAGCAGGGCATCCTGTACGTCGCCAAGCACCTGCCGCAGCCCGGACGGGAGCCGGACCGGCCGGAGATGCTCGACGAGCTGGCCGAGCTGATCGGCGCGGCCGGCGGCCGGACGCTCGGCCTGTTCTCCTCGATGCGGGCCGCGCAGGCGGCCGCCGAGGCGCTGCGCGGCCGGCTCGACAACCGGATCCTGCTGCAGGGCGAGGACACCCTGGGCGAGCTGATCCGGGAGTTCGCGTCCGATCCGGAGACCTGCCTGTTCGGCACGCTCTCGCTCTGGCAGGGCGTCGACGTGCCGGGCTCCGCCTGCCAGCTGGTGGTGATGGACCGCATCCCGTTCCCGCGCCCGGACGACCCGCTGATGAGCGCCCGTCAGAAGGCGGTCGAGCAGGCCGGCGGCAACGGCTTCATGGCGGTGGCGGCCACCCACGCCGCGCTGCTGATGGCACAGGGCGCCGGGCGGCTGGTCCGGGCGGCCGACGACCGGGGTGTGGTTGCGGTGCTCGACTCACGGCTGGCCACGGCCCGCTACGGCGGCTTCTTCCGATCCTCGATGCCGGACTTCTGGTACACCACGGACCGCAACCAGGTCCGCCGCTCCCTGGCCGCCATCGACGCCTCGGCGTCGCCGATCCGGCCGGTCGCCAAGCGCGGCGCCTAGGACCTGTCCTGGCGACGGCACGTTTCAGCAGGGGCGGGGAGAGCCCGGTGCCTCCGGTGGCTCTTCCCGCCCCTGCTGAAAGGGCTTGCGCCGTGGTGCCGGCGGCGCCGTTCAGAGCCGGCGGAGGACTGCGACGACCTTGCCGAGGATGGTGGCGTTGTCCCCGGGGATGGGCTCGTACGCCGGGTTGTGCGGCATCAGCCAGATCCTGCCGTCCTCGCGCTTGAGCCGTTTGACCGTGGCCTCGCCGTCGATCATCGCGGCCACGATGTCCCCGTTCTCGGCGACCGGCTGGCGGCGTACCGTGACCCAGTCGCCGTCGCAGATGGCGGCCTCGATCATCGAGTCACCGCGCACGGTCAGCGCGAACAGCTCGCCGTCGCCGACGAGTTGACGGGGCAGCGGGAAGACGTCCTCGACCGTCTGCTCGGCCAGGATGGGCCCGCCGGCGGCGATCCGGCCGACCAGCGGGACGTACGAGGTGGAGGGCCGGCCGGCGGCCTCGGCGGTGTTGGGCCGGGCGACCTCGACGCCGCGGACCTCGTACGCCCGGGGGCGGTGCGGGTCGCGGCGGAGGAAGCCCTTGCGCTCCAGGGCCATCAGCTGGTGGGCGACGGAGGAGGTGCTGGAGAGGCCGACCGCCTGGCCGATCTCCCGCATGCTCGGCGGGTAGCCGCGCCGTTGGACGGAGTCCCGGATCACCTCGATGACCCGGCGCTGGCGCTCCGTCAGCCCGGCTTCGTCGGTGCGGATGCCGGGGGGACGGCCGGGGAGCGAGCGGGTGGGGGTCGCGACTCCGAGCGGGGAGTCCGGGGCGACGGCGTGTTCGATCGACTGGTCCGGGAGGCGGCCCGATCCGGTCGGACCGGCCAGCGTGGCACCGGCCAGGCGCTGGTCTTCGCTACGGCTCATGCTGACGTCCACGCTCTGCTGGTCCATGGTGCGCTCGGAACGCTCCTGCACCGGGATGGAGTTGCTCTTGGTATCGACGGTGTTCATGGCGGCCCCTCTTCTCGACAGGCGTTCTCCCTCTTGTCCAACTCAACTGGTGCACCTATCGAAAGGTTGCGCCAAACACACGTTCGAGTGAATTATTTCGAAGTGGGCTGACTCGATCAAGGCTTTGGGTGTACATCGATTAAATGTTCGATGGCGACAGTCTATTTCACTCCCTGTGAAGATCTCGACCCGCAGCGGCGTGGCGAGCGTCCAGACCTAGATCTTGTGGCTAGTGTCCTCGCCTGGGCCCACAAGTTGTGGTTCAGCCTCCTCTATCGCGTACAGTGGTCCAGGTCTGCTGTCACGCCTGGTTGGGAGTCCTCGGGATGCATTGCCCCTTCTGCCGGCACCCGGACAGCCGTGTTGTGGACAGCCGCGCCAGTGACGACGGGAGCTCGATCCGCCGTCGTCGCCAGTGCCCGGACTGCAGTCGCCGCTTCACCACGGTGGAGACGGCCACCCTGATGGTCATCAAGCGCAGCGGTGTCACCGAACCGTTCTCCCGGGAGAAGGTCATCTCCGGCGTCCGCAAGGCGTGCCAGGGCCGACCGGTCACCGAGGACGCGCTGGCCCAGCTCGGCCAGCGGGTCGAGGAGTGCGTCCGGGCCAGTGGCAGTGCCGAGCTCTCGACCCACGACGTGGGTCTGGCCATACTCGGCCCGCTCAAGGAACTGGACGTGGTCGCGTACCTGAGGTTCGCCTCGGTCTACCGCGCCTTCGACGATCTCGAAGACTTCGAGGCCGCCATCGCGGAGCTCCGCGCCGAGCGGCCCTTCACCGCGGACGGCGCCGAAGCCGTGCCGTCCCCCGCTGCCGCGCCCTAGTAGGGCCGGTCGGCACCAGTTGGCCCGTCGTGGCCGACGCGCGCCCGAAAACGGTGCGCAGAACAACACAAACCGTGCACAGGCTGCCGGCACCTCCGGCTGCCCGCACACCAGGAAAAGCGAGCCAGCGATGCCCGGAAGCATCGGGGCATCCGGGGCGTTTGCCCAGGAGGAGGAGAAAGTGACAGACACGACGAGCGGTTCCGCACGCGGGTCGAAGTCCGAGAAGGCGACCAAGGCGGCCGGCAAGGCCCCCAAGGGCGGCCTCCGGATCGAGCGCATCTACACCACCCCTGGCGTTCACCCCTACGACGAGGTCACCTGGGAGCGGCGTGACGTCGTCATGACCAACTGGCGTGACGGCTCGATCAACTTCGAGCAGCGGGGCGTCGAGTTCCCCGACTTCTGGTCGCTCAATGCCGTGAACATCGTCACGTCCAAGTACTTCCGCGGTGCCGTCGGCAGCCCGCAGCGCGAGTGGAGCCTCAAGCAGATCATCGACCGCGTGGTGCTCACCTACCGCGCCGCCGGTGAGAAGCACGGCTACTTCTCCACCTCCGAAGACGCCGAGATCTTCGAGCACGAGCTGACCCACGCCCTCCTCCACCAGGTGTTCAGCTTCAACTCGCCGGTCTGGTTCAACGTCGGCACCAAGCAGCCGCAGCAGGTCAGCGCCTGCTTCATCCTGTCCGTCGACGACTCCATGGAGTCGATCCTCGACTGGTACAAGGAAGAGGGCATGATCTTCAAGGGCGGCTCCGGCGCCGGCCTGAACCTCTCCCGCATCCGCTCCTCCAAGGAGCTGCTCTCCTCCGGCGGCAACGCCTCCGGTCCGGTCTCCTTCATGCGCGGCGCCGACGCCTCGGCCGGCACCATCAAGTCCGGTGGCGCCACCCGTCGGGCGGCCAAGATGGTCGTGCTCGACGTCGACCACCCGGACGTCGAGGCCTTCATCGAGACCAAGGTGAAGGAGGAGGAGAAGATCCGCGCCCTGCGCGACGCCGGTTTCGACATGGACCTCGGCGGCGACGACATCACCTCCGTGCAGTACCAGAACGCCAACAACTCCGTCCGTGTCTCGGACGAGTTCATGACGGCGGTCGAGAACGGCGACACCTTCGGCCTGCGCGGCCGGCTGACCGGCGAGGTCATCGAGACCGTCGACGCCAAGAAGCTGTTCCGCAAGATGGCCGAGGCCGCCTGGGCCTGCGCCGACCCGGGCATCCAGTACGACTCGACCATCAACCACTGGCACACCTGCCCGGAGTCCGGCCGCATCAACGCGTCCAACCCCTGCTCCGAGTACATGCACCTGGACAACTCCAGCTGCAACCTGGCCTCGCTGAACCTGATGAAGTTCCTGCGCGAGGACGACTCCTTCGACGCCGCCACCTTCGCCAAGGTCGTCGAGCTGGTCATCACCGCGATGGACATCTCCATCTGCTTCGCCGACTTCCCGACCGAGAAGATCGGCGAGACCACCCGCGCCTTCCGCCAGCTCGGCATCGGCTACGCCAACCTCGGCGCCCTGCTGATGGCCACCGGCCACGCCTATGACTCCGAGGGCGGCCGCGCGCTGGCCGGTGCCATCACCTCGCTGATGACCGGTACCGCCTACCGCCGCGGTGCCGAACTCGCCGGTGTGGTGGGCCCGTACGACGGCTACGCCCGCAACGCCGCCCCGCACCAGCGGGTCATGCAGCAGCACGCGGACGCCAACTCCGCCGCCCGCGCCCACGACGACCTGGATGCCCCGGTCTGGGCCGCGGCCAGCGAGACCTGGCAGGACGTGCTGCGCCTCGGTGCGCAGAACGGTTTCCGCAACGCGCAGGCCTCGGTGCTCGCCCCGACGGGCACCATCGGCCTGATGATGGACTGCGACACCACCGGCGTCGAGCCCGACCTGGCCCTGGTCAAGTTCAAGAAGCTGGTCGGTGGCGGCTCGATGCAGATCGTCAACGGCACCGTCCCGCGCGCCCTGAAGCGCCTGGGCTACCAGGACGAGCAGGTCGAGGCGATCGTCGCCCACATCGCCGAGCACGGCAACGTGGTGGACGCCCCCGGCCTGAGGGCCGAGCACTACGAGGTGTTCGACTGCGCGATGGGCGAGCGCTCCATCTCGCCGATGGGCCACGTGCGGATGATGTCGGCGATCCAGCCGTGGATCTCCGGCGCCATCTCCAAGACGGTCAACATGCCGTCCACTGCGACCGTCGAGGACGTCGAGGAGATCTACTTCGAGGCGTGGAAGCTGGGCGTCAAGGCGCTCGCGATCTACCGCGAGAACTCGAAGGTCGGCCAGCCGCTCTCGGCCAAGAAGGCCAAGGAGGAGGAGAAGGCCGCAGAGCCCGCGGTCGAGAAGGTGGTCGAGTACCGCCCGGTGCGCAAGCGCCTCCCGAAGGGCCGCCCCGGCATCACCACCTCCTTCACGGTGGGCGGCGCCGAGGGCTACATGACCGCCAACTCCTACCCGGACGACGGCCTGGGCGAGGTCTTCCTGAAGATGTCCAAGCAGGGTTCGACCCTCGCGGGCATGATGGACGCCTTCTCCATCGCGGTCTCGGTCGGCATGCAGTACGGCGTCCCGCTGGAGACGTACGTCTCGAAGTTCACCAACATGCGCTTCGAGCCGGCCGGTCTGACCGACGACCCGGACGTGCGGATGGCGCAGTCCATCGTGGACTACATCTTCCGCCGCCTGGCGCTGGACTTCCTGCCCTTCGAGACCCGCTCCGCGCTCGGCATCCACTCCGTCGAGGAGCGCCAGCGTCACCTGGAGACCGGTTCCTACGAGCCGATCGATCCCGAGGACGTCGACGTGGAGGGCCTGGCCCAGTCCGCGCCGGTCGCGGCCAAGCCCGTCGTCCAGCAGCCGGTGGCCGAACATCCGAAGGCCCCCAAGGTCCAGGCTCACAACTCCACCGAGCTGCTGGAGATCCAGCAGGGCCTCAACGCGGATGCACCGCTCTGCTTCTCCTGCGGCACCAAGATGCGCCGGGCCGGAAGCTGCTACCTCTGCGAGGGCTGCGGCTCGACCAGCGGCTGCAGCTGATCACTTCCGGATCCGCTGAGCTGAACCCGTCCTGAGGGGCGGTTCCGAAGGCGGGGCGAGGACTTTCGAGTCCTCGCCCCGCCTTTTCGCATTCATCGGCAGGAGGTTCGTCGAGCAGGTCGGCGATGCGCGGGGGCTGGGGTGGTCCTGGCAGGAGATCGCGGCCTGCTATTGCTCGCGCTCCAGGAGGCCGGCCGGGCGGGCGGTGGCCGGAGCGAGGCCGGGCACATCCTGTTGGGGCTGCTGCGTGAGGGCGGTGGCGTCGCGGTTCTGGCGATCAGGGAGCGCGGACTGGATCCGGCCGCCGTGGAGCAGGGGGTCAACCGGGCGCCCTCGGCTCAGGCGGCCCCTGACACCCCGTCCCCCGGAGGCCAGTTGGGGCCAGCCGGTTTCCGATACGGAGCGCGAACGAGTGAGACGGTCTGTCAACTGGACAGTTGAGCAAATAGGGTGAATGGATATGATCTGTTGACTGCGTGTATTTGTCGACTGTTCGGAGCCTTCCCCCCGTCGGGCCCCGGACAGTGGCGCGCTGTCGTTCGGTCCGCACTGACGCCCGCCCCCGAGGATCAGGTTGATGAGAGCTCGCACGCGCCTCTACCGCGTGGCGCACCCGCACCCGAACGGCAGGACCGCGCTCTGGGCGGCGGCCGGGATCCTGGTGGGAGCGGCCACCGGGGCCGTCGCCATCGCGGTCGTCTCGGACGCCGAGCGGACCGCAGTCGCCGCGACCGTGGCGGGCGGCATGGTCCTGTGGTCGGCACTGGTCGTGGTGGCGTGCCGACAGGCCGAGCGCTTCCGCCGGATCCGCGAGGAACTCGCCACCGCCCGCTACGAGCTGACGGACATCCGCTCCCGGTCCACGGCGCTGCAGTCGGAGCTGGCCACCACCCGGGCCACCGTGACCGCACTGCGCACCAACCTCACCGCAGCGCAGAACGACGCCGAGTCCGTCCGGGCCGAACTCGCCGCAGCCGGCACCGCGCTCGCGGACGCCGAGGCGGCGACGGTGGAACTGCGCGAACGGAGCGAGGCCGAACTCGCGGCGCTGCGCGAGCGGATGGACGAGACGGCGGCCGAGCTGCGCGAGCGCACCGAAGCCGCTGAGCACGAGCGCGCCGAACTAGCCCGGCTCACCGACGAGGTGCTGCCCGAGGTGGTCGCCCGGCTGCGCTCCGGCAGCTCGGTGGACTCCGCACTGGCGCCGCACACCGCCGTCACCCACGCCGGGCTGCTGCGTACGGTGGCCGAGGAGGTCGGTCGCGGCGAACGCCAGCGGGCGGCGGCCCTCGCGGTGTGCGCCACGGCCGCCGGCCGGGTGCAGGCGCTGGCCACCAGCATGCACGCCGAGCTGCGCGAGATGCAGCACCAGCACGGCGAGGACGTCCTCGGCGACCTGCTCAGCCTGGACCACTCCACCGCCCAGGTCGGCCGGATGGCGGACAGCATCGCGGTGCTGACCGGCGCCCGCTCCGGGCGACGCTGGACCAAGCCGATCGGCGTCGAATCGATTCTGCGCGGTGCGCTCGGCCGGATCGGCGCCTACCAGCGGGTGCGGCTGCACTCCGCCAGCACCGCCGCGGTGGCCGGTTTCGCGGCCGAGGGCGTGATGCACGCGCTGGCCGAGCTGCTCGACAACGCCGCCAACTTCTCGGCTCCGCCGGCCGAGGTGCACGTCTACGTCGAGGAGGTCCACTCCGGCCTGGTGATCACCGTCGAGGACGGCGGTCTCGGGCTGAGCGAGAGCTGGCTGCGCCGCGCCGAGCAGGCCGTGTCGGCTGCTCCGCTGGACCTCACGCAGCTCTCCGCCGGTACTCGGCTCGGCCTCGCGGTGGTCGGTTCGCTGGCGCGCAAGCACGGCCTGTCGATCTCCTTCCGGCCGTCGGCCCGGGGCGGGACCGGCGTGGTCATGCTGATCCCCGAGCGACTGGTCACGCACCCGGGCCCCGCCGCAAGCCGGGCTCTGGCGGCCGCCCGTACCGGTGCGGAAGACGGGCCGCAGGGCCGGGCCGAGCACGGCCGCACCGAACGGCCGCGGGCCGAGCAGGTCCGGCCGGAGCGGATGCGCCCCGCGCTCGAACCGAGCCGTTCGCCCTCCGCCCTCATGTCGGGCACCCGCTCCGAGCAGGGGCGGTCCGAGGCGGCGGCCGGTACCGCGGCCACCGGCGACTCGGGGACGAGTGACGGCCGGCCCGCCACGGCCGGCAGCCTTCCGCAGCGCCGCCGGGGCCAGACCCTGGCGGCGGCCCAGCCGTCGGCCAAGCCGTCCGCGCCCGCGCTGTCGGCGCAGCCCGTACCAGCCGACTCGGCCGTCTCCGCGGCCCGGTTCGGCGCCTTCCGCAGGGCCCTCCAGCAGGGGCCCGACACCACCGACGCCCTCCCGAAGGATGACTCCCGATGAGCAGCAGCACCGACCGCGACCTCGACTGGCTGTTGGAGAACCTGCTGTCCGGTACGCCCGGCGCCCGGCACGCGCTGGTGCTCTCGGCCGACGGTCTCAAGCTCTGCCACACCTCGGGTCTCGGCATCGACCAGGCCGACCAGCTGGCGGCGATCGCCTCCGGGATGCAGAGCCTGGCCCACGGGGCGTCGATCGAGTTCGGTGACGGCACCGGCGGGGTCCGGCAGTCGATGACGGAGTTCCACGGCGGGATCCTGTGCATCGTGGCGGCCGGTGAGGGCGCGCACCTGGCCGTGGTCACGGACGACGACGCGGACGTCGGCGTGGTCGGCCACAACATGCACGGTCTGATCGAGCAGATCGGCACGCTGCTGAGCGCGCCGCCGCGGACGGACGTGACCGGGAACGAGGCCGCGGTGTGACCGGGCGGCCTGGACTTCCGGGCCTGCCGGGCCGTGACGAGGACCCGGACCGGCTCTACACCGTCACCCGGGGACGCAGCCGCCCGCCGGAGCACGCCTTCGACCTGGTCACGCTGATCGTCAGCGAGCAGGCGCCGGTTCCGGGCATGCAGTCCGAGCACGTCCGGATCCTGGAACTGTGCCGGACTCCCACGGCCGTGGTGGAGATCGCGGCCGAGCTCGCCCTGCCGGTGAGCATCGTCAAGATCCTGCTGGGGGATCTGTTGGAGACCCACCGGATCACCGCGCGGCACCCCCGGTTCGCGCCGACCAAGGCCCGGCTGCCCGACCTCGACACGCTGAAGCAGGTGCTGCATGGACTCCAACGGCTCTGACACCCACGGCAGGGAGCCGCGCGGTATCGCCCCGCTGCGCAGTACGGCGGAGAACGGTCTGAAGATCGTCGTGGTTGGTGGTTTCGGTGTCGGCAAGACCACCCTGGTCGGTTCGGTGAGCGAGATCCGTCCGCTCAACACCGAGGAGACGATGACCAAGGCGGGTGAGGGCATCGACGACCTGTCGGGGATCCAGAGCAAGCGCTCGACCACGGTCGCCTTCGACTTCGGCCGGATCACGCTGAACGACCGGAACGTGCTGTACCTGTTCGGGGCCCCGGGCCAGGAGCGCTTCTGGTTCCTCTGGGACCGCCTGTTCACCGGCGCCCTCGGCGCCGTGGTGCTGGTGGACACCCGGCGGATGGAGGACTCCTGGTACGCGATCGACCGGCTTGAGCACCACGGCACGCCGTTCATCGTGGCCCGCAACAACTTCACCGGGCCCGAGCACACGCTGCAGGAGGTCCGGGCGGCGCTCGACCTCCCCGACGAGGTGCCGCTGGTGGACTGCGACGCCCGGGACCGGGAGTCCAGCAAGCAGGTGCTGATCGAGCTCGTCCGCCATCTGTACCGCCTGGCGGGTGCCGAGGCCGAGCTGTCCGCTTCGTTCGCGCTGTCTGCTTCGTCCGAGCTATCCGCTTCGCCTGCGCTGTCCGCTTCGTCCGTGCTTTCGGCTGAGTCCGCGTTGCCGGCCGAGCCTGAGCCGGTGTCCGATCGGCCGGTGGGGCCGTTCGCCGGGACGCCTGCGGAGTTCCCCGCTGATCTGCCCGCCGAGTTCCGCCTAGAGGAGTGCACCCCGTGACCGAGCCCGCGATCACCCCGCCGCCGGGATGCCCGGCGCACGCGAACGCGGCCCCGCTGTACGGTCCCCGATTCCAGACCGACCCCGGGCAGCTCTACCAGGAGCTGCGCGAGACCCACGGCCCGGTCGCGCCGGTCGAGCTGGCGGGCGGCGTGCCGGCCTGGCTGGTGATCGGGTACCGCGAGCTGCAGCTGGTGACCAGCCAGCCCAAGGTCTTCGGACGGGACTCCACCCGCTGGAACATGTGGTCCAGGATCCCGGCGGACTGGCCTCTGAAGCCGATGATGGAGCCGGCGCCCTCGCTCCTCTACGTCGAGGGCGAGGAACACCAGCGCCGGAAGGCCGCGGTGACGGACGCGCTCGCGGGCGTGGACCCGTACGAGCTGAAGAAGCACTGCGAGGAGATCGCCGACGGGCTGATCGACGAGTTCGCGGGCCGGGGCGAGGCGGACCTGGTCGCGGAGTACGCGCACCGGCTGCCGCTGCTGGTGCTCTGCCGTCTCTTCGGGCTGGGTGAGGACGAGGCGCCGAGGCTGATCAGCAGCCTGCTCGCGATGCTGGACGGCGGTGCCGACGCGCTCGCGGCGGCGCAGCAGCTGCTGGACATCATGCTGCGGCTGGTGCGGGAGAAGCGTGAGCGTCCGGGCGCGGACGTCACCTCGTGGCTGCTGGCGCACGAGGCCGGGCTGAGCGACGAGGAGGTCATGCGCGACATGCGGGTGATTCTGATCGCCGGCCACCAGCCCAGCGCCTACTGGATCGCCAACGCGATGCGGTTGATGCTGACCGACGAGCGCTTCGCCGCCTCGCTCTCCGGTGGCCGACGGAGCATCAGCCAGGCACTGGCCGAGGCGCTCTGGGAGGACACCCCGACCCAGATCTTCGCGGGCCGCTGGGCGACCAGGGACACCCAGCTCGGCGGTCAGCGGATCGCGGCCGGGGACATGGTTCTGCTCGGCTTCGCCGGAGCCAACGCCGATCCGACCGTCCGGCAGGAGAACGGTGTCCCGGCGGAGGGCAACCGGGCGTACATGAGCTTCAGTTACGGTCCGCACAGCTGCCCTTTCCCGGCACAGGAGGCGGCTGAGGTGATCGCCGCGACGGCCATCGAGGTGTTGCTGGACCGGCTGCCGGACGTACAACTGGCAGCGGCCGAGAGCGCCCTGGTCTGGCGGCCCTCCGCCTGGGTACGGGCGCTGGTGGCACTGCCGGTGGCTTTCACCCCGGGGCACGCGCTCGGTTGAGCACGGCCGCCCGCCCGATGCTGTCCGGGGCGGCGTGCTCCGACCCGGGCTGCTGATACGGCCAGCCCGCATCGGGGCGTCCGAACCGGGTGCCTGATTCGGGCTGTCCGATTCCGGCGGCCTGATTCGGACCGCTGACCCGGTCAGCTCCGGGCGGGCCGTCCGATTCAGTCCGCCCGGGGTGGACCGCCTGGTTCGGTCCGTCCGAACCATCTCGTCCGATTCAGTCTGTCCACCCGAGGATCGCCTACCTGAGGAGAGAGCGGATGACCGCCCCGATAGTGATGGACCCGTTGGCCCGTGACAATGCGGCCGAAGGTGCGCTGCTGCGTGCGGCAGGGCCGGTGGTGCCCGTGGAGTTGATGGGGGTACGGGGTTGGGCGGTCACCCGGCACGCCGCCGCGCGTGATCTGCTGACGGATCAGCGGCTGGCGAAGAGTGCCGAGCACTGGGCGGCGTATCGGCGTGGGGAGGTTCCGAAGACCTGGCCGCTGATCGGGTTGGCGCTGCCCCGCCGGAGCATGGTGACCACGGACGGTGCGGAGCACCGTCGGCTGCGCGCGCTGGTCGCGCAGGCGTTCACGCCCCGCCGGGTGGAGCTGATGCGTCCGGCGGTGGAGAAGATCGCTGCCGAACTGCTCGACCGGCTGGCCGATCTGGGGCCGGTGGTCGACCTGAAGACCGCGTTCGCCTTTCCGCTGCCGATGACCGTGATCGGTTCCCTGCTCGGCGTGCCGGAGGCGGACCACGCCTATGTGCGCGAGCTGTACGAGCGCTTCTTCAGCAGCGTCAAGGACCCGGTTCAGGTTCAGCAGACGATCACCGCGCTCAATGCCTTCGTCGACGATCTGGTCGCCAAGCGCCGGGCGCAGCCGGGTGACGACCTGGCGAGCGCTCTGCTGGCGGCCGGCACCGAGGGCGCCCTGGAGGGCGGTGCGCTGAGCGACGAGGAGGCGGCGGCCACCCTGCGGGTGATCATCGCGGCCGGCCACGAGACCACGGTCAACCTGATCACCAACGCGGTGCGCGCCCTGCTCACCCACCCCGACCAGCTGGCACTGGTCCGCTCGGGCGAGGTGGAGTGGACGGCGGTGGTCGAGGAGTCACTCCGCTGGACGCCACCGACCAGCAACTTCCTGTTCCGCTTCGCGACCGAGGACATCGCGTACGGGGACACGGTGATCCCCGGAGGGGATGCGGTGCTGGTCTCGTACAACGCGATCGGCCGGGATCCGGCGCAGCACGGTGTCACCGCCGAGATCTTCGACGTCACCCGGGACCCGGCCCGGCACCTCTCCTTCGGGCACGGGCCGCATGTCTGCCCGGGCGCGCAGCTGGCCCGGCTGGAGGCGTCGATCGCGCTCCCGGCCCTGTTCGAGCGTTTCCCCGGCCTGCAACTGGCAGTGGAGGAAAGCGAGTTGCGACCCACTCCGGCGATGGTCGTGAACAGCCTGCGGGAGCTGCCGGTCCGGTTGTGATCGGACGGTGCGCGGTGGGGCCGGCCGGTGGCGGTCGCCGGCCGGTCCCCAGCACGGCCCGGTCACAAAGCGGGCACCGGCGGATGAAGGTCGAACGCACACCTTGGCGCCGGGTGACCAGTGGGTTAACGTCTTCAAGCCAGCCCAGGCCGGTCGGCCTTTTCCACGCGGCCTTCCGCCCGCTCCGCAGCCGATCTCGGATTCGGCCGGCCTCAGGTCCGCCGCTACCGGGCCTGCCGGCCTCAGGTCCGCCGTTCTCAGGTTCAGCGCAGTCAGGTCCAGTCGATCTCCGGTACAGCGCAGCGTAGTTCTCTCTCACCGCAGGCATCCAAAGCCCTGGCAAGGAGGACCGCCATGACCCTCGCCACGATCGCCACCACAGGCCGCCGATGATCCGGAACCCATGGCCGGCCCTGTCCGCCCGCCGCCGTTCACTCGCCGTACCGGCCATCCTCGCGCTTGTGCTCGCCGCAGCCTGTTCCAACAGCACGTCCGGTTCGAAGGGCAGTAGCGGCGCGGTTCCGACCCTGACCGGCGGCTGCGCCAAGTACCAGGCGTACGCGGGGCATTCGGGAACCAAGGTGACGATGTACGCCTCGATCCTCAGCCCGGAGTCGGACTCGTTGGAGAAGTCCTGGGCCGAGTTCAGTACTTGTACGGGCATCAAGATCTCGTATGAGGGCTCCAACGACTTCGAGTCGCAGCTTCAGGTGCGCGTGACCGGCGGAAACGCTCCGGACTTCGCGATCATCCCGCAGCCCGGCCTGCTGGCCCAGATGGTGAAGAGCGGCAAAGTCGTGAAGCCGCCCGCCCAGACAGTGGCCAACGAGGACGGGTGGAATCCGGCCTGGAAGACCTATGGCTCGGTCGACGGCACCTTCTATGCGGCGCCGATGAGCGCCAACATGAAGTCGCTGGTCTGGTACTCGCCCAAGGCGTTCAAGGCAGCGGGTTACCAGGTACCGCAGACCTGGGCCGAGCTGATGGCACTCAGCGACAGGATTGCCAAGGCCGGTGGCGGGAAGCCGTGGTGCGGTGGCATCGGCTCCGGCACCGCGACCGGCTGGCCGGCCACCGACTGGTTGGAGGAGGTGGTGCTCGGTTCGTACGGCGGCGACGTCTACGACCAGTGGGTCAGCCACCAGGTGAAGTTCAGCGACCCGAAGATCATCACGGCTATGCAGACGGTGGCCGGCTGGATGCAGAACCCGGCCTGGGTGAACGGCGGGTTCGGTGACGTGAAGTCGATCGCCACCACCACGTTCCAGGATGCCGGGGCGCCGATCCTCACCAACAAGTGCTGGATGCTGCAGCAGGCTTCCTTCTACCAGGCGCAGTGGCCCAAGGGCACGAAGATCGGCCCGGACGGCGACATCTTCGCCTTCCGCCTTCCCGCGGTGAACCCGGCGGTGCCCAGCCCGGTCGAGGGCGGTGGCGAGTTCGTCACCGCGTTCTCCAACCGGCCCGAGGTGCAGGCGGTGCAGAACTACCTCTCCAGCTCGGACTGGGCGAGTAGTCGGGTGAAGGTCTCCACGGGCTGGGTCTCGGCCAACCAGGGTGTGGACAAGAGCCTCTACACCGACCCGATCGACAAGCTCTCCGCTGAGGCACTGACCGACCCGGCTGCGACGTTCCGCTTCGATGCCTCCGACATGATGCCGCCAGCTGTCGGCGCCGCACAGGAGTGGAAGTCGCTGACCAAGTGGTTCGCCGAGGGACAGGCCATCCCGAAGGTGGCGGCTGACATCGATGCGGCCTGGCCGCAGTAGACAGTCGCCACGGGCGGCGCGGGGCCACCCGCCTGCGCCGCCCGTTTCGGACTCTGCCGTTGTTCCACTGGCCAGCTTCGGTGTGTCTTGCGCCTTCACACCCGCACGCTCGGACCCGCGTGCTCCGTATCCGTACGTCGTGCGGCGGCTGCGCTTCCTGGTGCCCCGTCTCCCGCTTGTGCGGCTTCCGTTCCTGCGACTCCCTGTTCTGCGCCGCGCGGTTGGGTGCCTCCTGGTTCTGCGCTACCCGGCTTTCTGCTCCTCGGTTCTCTGCTCTCCGGTTCTCTGCTCTCCGCTCCTGCGCTTTTCGCTCCTGCGCTTTTCGCTTCCGTGCGTCTGGGCTTCGAGGAAGGGAGTTCTCTATGCGCGCGGCCCTGCTGGCCGACTCTGCGTGGACCGACGTCACCGTCAAACTCGGGAACAGCATCGGCGCCATCGCCGCCTTCCTGGGTGTCTTGCTGGCGATCTTCTTCGCTGCTGGACGTGCGACGGGCCGGTTGGGGCGTCCACTGGCCGTCCTGGTCTTCCTGGGCCCGGCCGTCATTCTGCTGATCGTCGGTTTGGTCGCCCCGCTGGTCCGTACGATCTACCTCAGCTTCCGCAATGACGACTCCGCCCGTTTTGTGGGCGGGAGGAACTACGGCTGGGCGCTGACCACCGATTCCATCCACCAGGTGCTGCTCAATACGGCGCTCTGGCTGGTGATCGCGCCGCTGGCGGCCACCGCGCTGGGGCTGGTGCTGGCGTTGCTGATCGAGCGGATGAAACGGCAGGCGGTCTACAAGTCGCTGATCTTCATGCCGATGGCGGTCTCACTGGTCGGCGCCGGCATCATCTGGAAGTTCGTCTACGAGGCCCGTGACCCCTCCCAACCACAGATCGGTCTGCTCAGCCAACTGGCCATCAGTCTGGGCTGGTCGCATCCGCCGAACTGGATCCTCTCCCATCCGTTGAACAACTTCCTGTTGATGGCGGTGATGGTCTGGGTGCAGACCGGGTTCGCCATGGTGGTGCTGTCGGCCGCGATCAAGGCGATCCCGGACGAGGTCACCGAGGCGGCCAGGCTGGACGGGGCGCGCGGGCTGCAGCTGTTCTGGTTCGTCACGGTGCCGATGATCCGGACCACGGTGGTGGTGGTACTCACCACCGTCATGATCACCACACTGAAGGCATTCGACATCATCCGGACCATGACCGGCGGTAACTTCGGTACCCAGGTGCTGGCCAACGAGATGTACTCGCAATCGTTCGAGCAGTACAACCTCGGCCGAGGTAGCACCCTTGCGGTGGTCCTCTTCCTCGCTGTCCTTCCGCTGGTGGCCTACAACATCGTTCAGCTGCGCAAGGAGCGTGAGACCCGATGAGCGACGCGGCCGTGCCCGCCTCCGAACCCGCTCCGGAGACCCAGCCCGCTCCGGAGACGCGGCCCATCCCGGACGTGCGACCCACCCCCGGGGTACAGCCTGTGGCGAAGGCGCAGTCGACGTCGGGGAGGAAGGCGGCACAACCCGTGCGCCCCGGGGTGAAGGCTGTGCGTAAATCCTTCAGCAGCCCGCTCGCCTCGGTCTTCGTGGTCGCCGTGACGGTGCTCTGGACACTACCCACCTTCGGTCTGCTGGCCACCTCACTCCGCCCCAAGGAGGCGGTGTCGAGCAGTGGTTGGTGGGAGGTCTTCGTTCACCCCGACCTGATCCTCTCCAACTACCACACCGTGCTGTTCGAGGGCGGGTTCGGCGTCAGCGGTGGCATGATGCCCTATCTGGTCAACTCGCTGGCCATCAGCGTTCCGGCGACCGTGTTCCCGCTGGTGCTGTCCGCGATGGCCGCGTACGCGCTGGCCTGGGTGCGCTTCAAAGGAAGCGATGCCGTCTTCTTCGTGATCTTCGCGCTGCAGGTGGTGCCACTGCAGATGGCGCTGATCCCGTTGCTCCAACTCTTCTCCGGTGGTGCCCATCTGGGCAGCCTGACCATCCTTCCGGCTCTGGACATGGGAGGAACGTACGTACCGGTCTGGCTCGCGCACACCATGTTCGCGTTGCCGCTGGCCACCTTCCTGCTGCACAACTTCATCTCGCAGCTGCCTAGAGATCTGATGGAGGCGGCGGTGGTGGACGGGGCATCGCACTTCAAGATCTTCAAGTCGATCGTGCTGCCGCTCTGCACACCGGCCTTGGCCTCGTTCGCGATCTTCGAGTTCCTCTGGGTCTGGAACGACCTGCTGGTCGCGCTCACCTTCGCCGGCGGCACCCCCGAGGCCGCGCCGATGACCGTTCGGCTGGCTCAGCTCTCCGGGTCCTTCGGAGGCCGCTGGGAACTGCTGACGGCCGGGGCGTTCCTCTCGCTGATGGTTCCGCTGGTCGTCTTCTTCAGCTTGCAGCGCTACTTCGTCCGGGGGCTGCTGGCCGGATCGGTCAAGGGCTGAGCGGCTCGGGGTGCGGGCCGAGTCGGCCGGGTCCGCGCCCGGCGCCGTTGCACACCGGCTGGCTCTCCGGAGGTGGTGGGGTGGTCATCACGGCCCATCCCGCCACCCCCGGGCGCCGGTCAGTGCATCGCGGCCACTGCGCCTTCGTGCTGCCACCCCGGCCACCGCGAGGAGCATGACCGGGACGAAGATCAGGCTCATGCCGAAACCGAAGATCACTGAGGGGCCGAGTATGCCGTCGACATAGCTGCTGCCGGCGTTCATCTGAGTGAGCCAACTCAGACCGATGGTGACCAGCAGGGCGCCGCCGGCCATGAACAGCTTGGGCCCGTACTTCGCCTGCAGTGCGGAGGCGAGCTGAGCCGCGCTTGATTGCGACGCTGATGGGCAAGAAGGCCACGCCGGTCTTCAACGGGCTGTAGTCGAGGACCCGTTGGACGAAGATCGTGACGTAGAAGAAGATGCCGAACATGGCTGCCGACAGGCAGAGCATCATCACCAGGCCACCGGTCCGGTTCCGGTTGGCGAACAGGTGCAGCGGAGTGATCGGCCGTGAGGTGCGCCGCTCGATGATCAGGAATGTCGCCAGCAGGACAGCGCCGACCGCGAACGAAACCGTCGAGAGCGAGTCGCCCCAGCCGTCGGAGGCGGCCCGGATGAAACCGTAGACCAGGCCGACCAGGCCGAGCGTCGAGGTCAGCGCGCCGGGCAGGTCGAAGCGGCCCTCGTTCCGCTCCGATTCGCTGATGTACAGCGGTGCCGCGAGCGCGATGAGGACGGCGATCGGGACGTTCACGAAGAGAACCCAGCGCCAGTTGAGGTACTCGGTGAGCAGGCCGCCGGCCAGCAGTCCGATGGCCGCGCCGGAGCCCGCCACCGCCGAGAAGACCCCGAAGGCCCGGTTCCGCTCGGGCCCCTCCTCGAAGTTGGTGGCGATCAGCGCGAACGCGGTCGGCGAGCTGATCGCACCGCCGATGCCCTGCAGGGCCCGGGCGGCCAGCAGCATGCCGGAGTCCTGCGCGAGACCGCCGAGCAGTGAGGCCAGGCCGAAGACCAGCACGCCGGTGATGAAGACCTTGCGGCGTCCGAGGATGTCGCCGGCCCGACCGCCGAGCAGCAGAAGCCCGCCGAAGGTCCTGGACGCCCTCGGTTCCGCTCTGCCACCGCCCGCCGACATCCCGGATCTCGGGTCCGTGCGAGCCGAGCTGACGCAGCTCATGGAGTTCTTCAGTGCCGCATTGGACTCCCGGGCGGGAGCCGCGATGCGCGCCCTGATGGCCGAGTTGGAACATGAACAGGCCCGCACCTTCAAGGGCTTCATCGTGGAGCGGGTGCTGGAACCGGCCACCCTGCAGATCCTGCACCGGGGCGAAGTCCGCGGCGACGTCAGGCCGGGGGCCGCGACCAAGTTGGCGGCCGAGGTCGTCCCGGCCATGCTGCTCTACCGGGCCAAGCTCTGCGACGGGCAACTGGAGCCGGACTTCGGTGCGGCGATGGTCGACGAGGTGCTGTTGCCGATGGTGCGCCCGGTCCATCTCGGCTGAGCGTTGGCCGTGGCCGTGCGCTCTCCGCGCGGTTCCTTCGGGGCGCGGACGGGTCCAAACCGGCTGGGTTACGGGGTGAGCACCAGGACGTAGGCTGGGGAGGCGCCCAGGACACAGCCGAAGGACCTCCGATGCCCTACGATCCGCCGACCCACTCGGTCGAACGCTCCCTCCGTCGGGCCGGTGCCCGGTTGGTGGCAGGCCTCGATGAGGTCGGGCGCGGAGCCTGGGCAGGCCCGGTCACGGTCGGGGCGGCGGTGACCGGTCTGCGCAAGCCTCCGGAGGGTCTGACCGACTCCAAACTGCTCACCGAACGCCGCCGCACGGCACTCGCCCCGGTCCTCGCCGACTGGGTCACCGCCTATGCGCTCGGCCACGCCTCGCCGCAGGAGTGCGACGAGCTCGGCATGACCGCAGCCCTGCGCCTTGCCGCCGTGCGCGCGCTGGAGGCACTCCCGGTGCGGCCCGACGCGGTCATCCTCGACGGTAAGCACGACTACCTCGGCGGCCCCTGGCGGGTGCGCACCGTGATCAAGGGCGACCAGTCCTGCATCTGTGTCTCGGCCGCCTCCGTCCTCGCCAAGGTGCACCGGGACGGTCTGATGGCAGAACTCGGCGAGGCGTACCCGGCGTACGGCTTCGCGGAGAACGCGGGCTACCCGTCCCCGGTGCACCGGCTGGCGCTGGAGGAGTACGGGCCCACCGAACACCACCGGCTGTCCTGGGCCTACCTCGATGCGCTGCCCAAGTGGAGCCACCTGAAACGGGGGAGGGTGGCGGAGCCGCAGGACGAGCAGCTTTCGCTGGGATTCTGACGTCTTCTGACGAATCGTCCTCCTGTCTGCGCGGGTGGCCGGTCTCCTGGCGGGTGCCCGACAGGTGGGGCGCCCGTGCGCATCCGACCGGCGTTTGATAGATATCCGGGTATGCCTGTCTTCCCCGAGGAGCCGGAGATTCACGAGACCATTCCGGGCCCCGGCGTTCCCTTCCTCCGCGAGTCGGACGCACGCGCCCCCCGCAAGCCCGCTGTCGTGCCCGGGCCGCGGCCCGCGGCACCGCGCCCGGCCCCGCCGAGCGGCGGGCCCCGACCGACGCCGCCTCCGGCTCGCACGCCGATTCCCAAGCCGACGCCCGGTGTTCGCCGCCCCGCGCCCGCGGCCGGCCGCCCGGCCGGGCAGCCCGAGGTGCGCATGGTTCCGGCCGCCGTGGAGGATGTCATCGAGCGGGCGGACGAGACTGTGGACCTGCTGTTGGAGTCCGGATGCCGCCCCGGCGACATCCTGGTGCTGACGGTGGGTGAGCCGCACCCGTGGCAGCAGCACGAACTCTCCTTCGGCGCGGACCGGTACTGGGCCCAACTCGCCGAAACCGGAGACGTCTTCTATGCGGAGGCCGCCGCGACCAATCCGCTTCGGCGTGACGTGGTGGTACTGGTCGTCAACGCGGCCCGGTCCGCACGGGTCGATCAGCTGGCCCGGAAGGCGCTCGGCCACGCCGGGACGCTGCTGGTGGTCTGCGGTGAGCCCGAGTTGACGGCAGCGGTCTTCCCGGACGCGAACCGGCCGGTCCCGGTCTGAGCCGGCCTGCTCTGACACCGGTCCGCCCCTGCCGCACGAGTTCAGCTTGAAAGGCCCAACTCGTAACAGCACGGGCCAAGTGGCCGGTTCCGCCAGGCAGTCCCGCCCGGTACGGGCCGGTCAGGCTTGCGGTGGGCCGGAGCCGGCCCGGTCGGCCGATCCGGCTGGGCGGGGCGGCCTCCCACGTCGGTCTCCCCCTCGGGTCTGTGAGTCGGCATCTCCTCGCTGACGTCGGCTCACACCGGCCGCCTTACGGTGGCCCGGTACTCCGGGCCGTCCTGCCGGTGTCCTCGGTTCTGCCGAGTCCGTCCGGCCCGCGGTCCGGCACCTCACGACGGCCGCTCGAGGAAAACCCTCGACACGCCCTCAGCGCGCGGCTGTGCGGCGGGCGGTCTTGAACGAGGTGACACCGGCCGGCCGCCAGGCCCATTCCGGGGCGGACTCCCGGGCGGAACGCGGCGTGAGTTCGCTGACGGTGTGCAGGGGGCCCTCGGCCCAGGAACCCGAGTGCGGTGTGCGGCCGTGACGGCCGTCGCCGAGCGACCGCCAGCCGGTCGGCGTCAGGGCGATGTACGAGCCGCACCGCAGACCGTGCAGTGTGGCCGCGTCGCGCAGCGCCCACATCCAGGAGCCGTCCTGCTCCGTCCAGTCGCCGGAACCCTCGCGGCAGTGCAGCAGGACTGCGGTTCGGGTGGGCCGCGCCAGCCGCAGATCGTGCGCGGTGATCTGTCGGAGGTGGGCAAGGATCGCGTTCCGGTGGTGCCAGCCGTCCTCGACATGCGGCCGTACGGCGAACGATGCGGAGGCCGTCGCACGGTGCCGGGCGTCCAGCACGGCCACCACGGTGGTGCCCGGCTGGGGCAGGTGCAACCGGTGCAGTTCGGTGACGAGCTCGCGTGGGGCGCGCAGCAACGGGATCCCGGAGTCGGTCCAGGTCTCCAGGTCGATGGACCGTTTCCGGGCGGAGGAAGACCGAGGTCGGTCGATGCGGCTGATCGCGATCCTCCTGACCCGCCCGCCGGGCGTACCGGTACCCGCGTACGCCGGAGGCCAGGTCCACTGGACCGCGAGCGGGGTACGGACCAATTCTCAGGTCAGACCGGTCCGACCGGCAACGACGACTAGAGGTATGCCGCCCGCATTCGGACGATCTGCCATACATATTCCGCAGCCGGACCTGAACCATTCGCCTGACGGGCCAACCGGTGGCCGGAGCCGGTGCGCGGCCGGCGGGCGAGCACCGTCAGGACGAGTGGGCGACCGGTCAGGCCTGGACCGCCAGCACGAGTGGCAACACTGCGCTCGCCCCAGCCTGTCGTAGCAGTCGTGCCGCCACCGTGACCGTCCAGCCGGAGTCGACCAGGTCGTCGATCAGCAGCACGGGACCGGGCGCGGCCGCCAGTGCCGAGGAGAGACCGACCGGTACCACCAGCGTGCCCGCGAGAGTGTTCAGTCGCTGGGCGCTGTTGCTGCGCGGACCGTGCGGCGGTCGGCCGGAGACGTACTCCAACCGGCCCAGCAGTGGTAGCCGTCCGATCGCGGCGAGCTCCGCAGCGAGACTCTCCACCAGCATCGGCCGGGTGGACGAGGCCATGGTGACGACCCCGACCGGCCGGGTGAGCCGGCTGCCGTCGGCTGTCTCCGGGCCGGCCCAGCCACCGGGGCCGCGCGCCCAGTCGGTGAGCACGCTGACCAGCGCGTCCCGTACCTCGGCCGGGACAGGACCGTCGGGGGTCTGCTCCGAGAGCAGCGTGCGCAGCCGGGTGCCCCAACCGATGTCCGAGAGCCGACCCAGGGCCCGGCCGGTCTCGGCCTGCTCGGTCGCCGGGATCCTCCCCTTGAGCCCCACGCCGAGCGCGTCCATCCCGGTGGGCCAGAGCCGACGCGGCTCGAAGGTGACGCCGGGACGTCCGAGCGCGGCCCTGGCCGCCGCCAGCGCCTCGGCGGAGACCTCCGAGGAGTGCCGTGCCCCCGCGCAGTTGTCGCAACGACCGCACGGCGACGCGGCCTCGTCGTCCAGCTGCCGCCGGAGGAACTCCATCCGGCACCCGGTCGTCGCCGCGTACTCGCGCATCGCCCGCTGCTCGGCCTCGCGGGACTCGGCGACCTTGGCGTAGCGCGCCGCGTCATAGGACCAGGCCGCGCCGGTGGCGGTCCAACCGCCACGCACCCGGCGGACCGCGCCGTCGACGTCGAGGACCTTGAGCATGGTCTCGAGCCGTGCCCGGCGGAGGTCGACCCGCGGCTCCAGAGCGGCAGTGGAGAGCGGCCGCCCGGCCTCGGCGAGGGCGTCGAGCGTCCGGCGGACCTGCTCTTCGGCCGGGAAGCCGAGCGAGGCGAAGTACCGCCAGATCGCCTCGTCCTCACGGCCGGGGAGCAGCAGCACCTCGGCCCGCGCCACGCCGCGCCCGGCCCGGCCGACCTGCTGGTAGTAGGCGATCGGCGAACTCGGTGAACCGAGATGCACCACGAAGCCGAGATCCGGCTTGTCGAAGCCCATGCCCAGCGCGGAGGTCGCGACCAGGGCCTTCACCCGGTTGGCCAGCAGATCCGCCTCTGCGGCGCGCCTTTCGGCGTCCTCGGTGCGTCCGGAGTACGAGGCGACCTGGTAGCCGCGGGCCCGCAGAAAGTCCGTGACCTCGTCTGCGGCGGCCACGGTGAGGGTGTAGATGATGCCGGAACCGGGCAGCTCGGCGAGGTGGTCGGCCAGCCAGCCGAGCCGGTGTGCGGGGTCGGGCAGCGACAGGACGCCGAGGCTGAGGCTCTCCCGGTCGAGCGGACCGCGCAGCACCAGCGCGCGGGTGTCGGCACCCGGCGTACCCACGGTGCTGGGGGCGGTCGCGTCATCCGGCCCCATGCCGGAGCGGGTCGCGCTCACCTCGGGCGCGCCCGTCCCCAACTGCTCGGCGACATCCGCGGTGACACGCGCGTTGGCGGTGGCCGTGGTGGCCAGCACCGGCACGCCGGGGGACAGCTCGGCGAGCATGGTCCGCAGCCGGCGGTAGTCGGGCCGGAAGTCGTGGCCCCAGTCGGAGATGCAGTGCGCCTCGTCCACCACCAGCAGACCGGTGGCGGCGGCGAGCTTGGGGAGCACCTGGTCGCGGAAGTCGGGGTTGTTCAGCCGCTCCGGGCTGACCAGCAGGACGTCCACCGCGCCGGCGGCGATCTCGGACTGGATCTCGTCCCACTCCTCGGGGTTGGCCGAGTTGATGGTCCGGGCATGGATCCCGGCCCGGCCGGCCGAGTCGACCTGATTGCGCATCAGGGCGAGCAGTGGAGAGACGATCACGGTCGGGCCCGCACCGCGGGCGCGCAGCAGGGCGGTGGCGATGAAGTAAACGGCCGACTTGCCCCAACCGGTGCGCTGGACCACCAGGGCGCGGCGATGGTCGATGACCAGGGCCTCGATAGCGAGCCACTGGTCCTCGCGCAGTGCGGCGCCGGGACCGGCCAGCTCGCGCAGCACGGCCTCCGCCCGGGCCCGGACGGCGGCGCGGTCGGGGGTGGTGTCTTGGGCTTCGATGGGTGCGTGCATGGCTCCATGGATACCGGGTGAGACGGACAAGCAGCGAATGCCGGGAATGGGCAGGGTTCTGAATATCAGAGGACAGTCCGCCAAGTTGGTGCCTTTTATCCGGAAATGTTGCCAATTTTAATTCACCCGAATGAGTGAGTTAGTGCTGTAACCCCCGGTTTGTCCACAGGTTGGAGCCGGCCCCGGCCACAGGGTGCCGAGCTGCGGCACGCTTCCCGGCATGAACGAGGACTTCACTTCCGCCGTGCCCTTCGGGCCCGTTCCGCGACGCCTCCCCACCCAGCTGCCCGTCCGGATGCGAGGGCCGGCCGACATGGCAGAAATGCTGCCCTACCTGCTGGGTTTCTTCCCCGACGACAGCATCGTCGCCGTGGGCCTGAGCGGCCCCCACCTCCAGCAGGGCGGGGTGATCAGGCTGGACATCCCCGACGACCCCGTCCGGTGGCAGTCGATGGGGACGGAGGCGGCACGGCTGCTGGTCGAGCTGTCCGAGCAGCGCGATCGCCGCCCCGAGCAGGTACTGCTCTACCTCTGCCGAGACCCCGCGAGCGGTGACGGCCGCAGCGTGGTCGCGGAGCTCAAGCCGCTGGCGCAGTACCTGGCCCAGGCGTTCGGTGACCTGGACGTCGTGGTGAAGGAGTCCCTGTGCGTCTCGGCCGGCCGCTGGTGGTCCTTCCTCTGCGCCGGGACGGGCTGCTGCGACCCCAGCGGCGTACCGGTCCGTCCGCCCGGGATGGTGAGCCCGGCCGCTGCGGCGGCCACCTTCGCCGGGCTGGCCCCCAGGGGCAGCCGGAAATCGATCGTCGCGGGTCTGGCGCCGATCGGACCGCCCGACGACGAGCCGCAGCGGGTGGCGATCGAGCGGGCGGGCCCCCAGCTGCTCCGCGAGATGACCGAGCCGGGCGGCCGCCAGGCCGCGGTGGCCCGCACGGTCGAGCTGCTCGACGAGAGCATGGCCGAGTTCCAGGCAGGTGCGCGCGAGATCGCCCCCGAGCGCGTGGCGAGGCTGCTGGTCGGCCTGCAGGACAAGATGGGCAGGGACCGCGCCGCCGAGTACGCGGAGTCGGAGGAACTCGGCTCCGCTCAGCGGCTCTGGCGCTTCCTCGCACAACGCTGCGTCCCGCCCTTCGAACACCTCGCGGCGGCGCCCCTGACGCTGCTCGCCTGGACGTCCTGGCTCGCGGACGACTCCGCGACGGCACGGGTCGTGCTGGCGAAGGCACTCGATCTCAACCCCGAGTACACGCTGGCACAACTGATCTACGAGTCGCTCAACGGCGGGTTGCTGCCGGACCAGCTGCTGGAGAGCGTGCGCCGGGAGCGGGCAGTCCGCCGCGACCCGGAGCTGCCGTCCAGGGCTCCCTCGCCCGCCGATCAGCCGCCTGCGCCGGACGTCGGGACCGGGCGGGTCACTGGAACCGGCTCGGTCGCCAGCACGGCGAAGCCTGAAACACCGGCGCCTGAAACGTCGATCGACGGGACACCCGCCGGTGGATCGCCGTCCGAAGAACCACCGGCCGCTGCCCCACCGGGCACAACACGGGCGGGTGATCGGCTGCCCGACGAACAGGTCACAACAGCGGTGCCCGACGAGGAGGCCGGAGGCACCGCGAAAGTCAGGGAGGGCACTCCGGTTGTCCCGGACCTGGACTGTGCGTTGCCGGCTGTTGCGAGCGGGGTGGCATCTTCCGGCGCCGACGAAGGTCGGGGGCCAGGCGAGGTCCGGGGTCCCGAGGCCGGCTACGGCCGGTCGGACCGGGCTGCCGATCGTGGAGACCCGAGCCGCCCCGGCCGAGGCGGCCTACGGAGTCAGGTTCGTCAGGCGGGCCGGCGGCTGTCGGGCAGGCTTCGACCGGAGAGGCCGGGGGCGGCGGTGACTCAGCGCGCTGCCGTCCAGCAGCACGGCGGTGCTTGCCGACGTCGCGCTCCCAAGTGGAACAGGAAGCCGGCATGAGCGAGTGCTCGCCCCAGGCGACCTCGCCCGCCCGGGCCGGAGGCGTGGCCACTGCGAAGTGGCCACCGCCCCGGCGCCGATGGGGCCGTGTGCCGTCGACCGAGCGGATCACCCGCCTCAGCCGCTGGCTCACGGATCGGCTACAGCTCGCCGCGCGCCATCCTGATCAGCCGGTCCAGCACCGCTCCGCCGCTCACCCGCAGACCGTCGTGCTCCCATTCGTTGGTCACCCAGGTGCGCAGCCCCCGGACAGCCTGTGCCGTCTCCAGGGAGTCGGCGGTGTCCACGTACATGTCGTCGTGGAAGACCACCGCGAAGACCGGCACCTGGTTGCCGGCCAGCCGCACCGGGTCGTACAGATCGGGCCAGTTGCCACGCTCGGCGAGGAACTGCGCCGTCTCACGCAGCGGTTGGAGCGCCGGGTCGGTCTCGAACAGCGCCGGGAAGATCATCTCGCCGGTGAACAGCACCGGCCGGCCCTCCGCCAGCGCCTGCTCGGCGTCGAACTCCGGGAACTCCTTGCGGACACTTTCCGCCGCCCACTCCGTCCCGGCCGGGTCCACCGAACGCTGGCCGTAGATCGACTCGTGCAGCACGGCGTACAGAGGCCCATGAGCGAAGGACAGCTGCGCCTGGACACCGGCGAGGAAGGTGTCCGACAACTCCGGCCCGTCCAGGCCTTCGACCCAGGCCTCTTCGAGCAGGTAGTGCAGCGTGTGCGAGCCGGTCCCGAATCCGAGCAGCATGCCGAGCCCCTGGAACGCCTCGACGGTCAGCAAGCCACCGTCCGGAAGCCGGGCCGCTGCCTGGACCAGGTGCGCGGCGATCCGCCGAACGCGTTCCACATCCTGCGGGTAGCGCGCGTAGTGCGCCTCGTTCTTCCTCGCCACACGCGGGTAGGCGGCGCGGTACACGTCCTCCGCCGAGCTGCGCAGCCCCGCCAGTCCGCCGGTCACGAACGCCTCGCGAAGGCCCTCCGGGGCCAGCGACAGGTAGGTGAGCGTGCAGAAACCGCCGAAGCTCTGGCCGAGCACGGTCCAGCGGCCGTCCTCGCCGAGCAGCCGACGGCGGATCACTTCGGCGTCCCGGACGATCGAGTCGGCTCGGAAGTGGGCGAGGAAGTCCGCCTGTTGCTCGGGGGTTCCGCGCCGAGCGAGCGTCTGCCGGTTCGCCGGAGTGGAGCGTCCGGTACCGCGCTGGTCGAGCAGGAGCACCCGGTAGTCGTCCAGGGCCCGGGCCAGCCAGCTGTCCCGGCCCAGCGGGCGTGCGGCCTTGCCGCCGGGGCCACCCTGGAGGAACAGCAGCCACGGCAGCTCGTCCGATTCCCGTCCGGCGGCTACCACTTCACGGGCGTACACCTCGATCTGCTCACCGTCGGGCAACTGGTGGTCCAACGGCAGCTGGAAGACGTGGTCGGTCGTGACGATCCCGGGCAGTCGGCTGGTGGTGGACATGCAATTCCTCGGTATGAGCTGGTCATGGGCGCGGCACGGCGGATACCAACGCGGATTCCGGTGAGGGGCCCGCCGCCCACGCACCGTACCGTGCTGCCGTACCGGGACCCGGTGCGGCAGCCGGCACCGAGGCAACCGGTCTCGGGGAACGGCTCCGTCCTCCGGATGCACGACCGCCGGGAACGGCCGTCGGAACCCAGCGTGCGAATCAGGGCCACAACCCGGCTCGGAGTCGAACGGACTTGCCGCTCGAGAAGATTGATCGAACCTTCCCTCGATTGGAGCCGGCTCGGAGCGACACCGGCGGTCCAGCAACAGGGTGTTGGTAGAGCGGTTGTCATTGCTCCGGCGTGACCTGGGGGAGGTGAGCCGCGTTCATCCTGCGGGGTGTCGCCCTGCGGGGTGTTGCCACCGATCGGACTGGTGCCGAGTGCTCGGGAGGCGGAGGTGTACGGGACTGGCCGTCTCGTACCCGTCCTGGGGTGGGTCGTGTCGGTGCTCGCGGAGCCCGGCCCAGGCCGGGACGGGTGAGGAGCGGGTAGGCCGGTTCCTGGGTCTGACCGGCCCGCCGGAGCCCGCCCGCCGCGCAAGGCCGGACAGGCGACGTGAGTGGGTGCCGTCGGGGGAGGCACCGAGTGCAGGGCGAAGAGCCCAGTCGTCGGCGGGTGTCCGCCCGTGACGGCGGTAGACATCAGATCGCTATCGAGCACGCTCGCGGCCGACCGGTACGGCCAGCCGTCGGTCGGCCGAGGGAGGAGAGCCAGGTGACCGCCATCAGGCCGCCAGAGGCAGTGCCACAGACGGCGCCGCCGACCGCACCACCATCCGCATTGTCAGCTCGGGCCGTTCCCCGCTCAGAAGCGGCGCCGGTTTCCGCGGCAGCGGTGCCGACGTCAGCCGCACCGCCGATGCCACCCGAACCGCTGCCGGCTGTCGCGTCGTTCGAGGAATCGCGATTCGGATTGCTGCCGACCCGACCAGGCATGGCTATCGCCACCGCCCTTACCGCCGCTCCCGGGGCCGCCCCGGCTGAGGCCCCGGCACGTCCAGCGGTGCCTCCCGATCGGCCGGTCAGGGGCCTGGCGCGCCCGGCGCACCAGGCACGTCCCCAGCAGACGCCCCTGCACACCGCTGCCCACGCCGGAGTTCTGTGCGTCAACGCCCCGGCAATGGCCGTCTCCGGGACCGATGGCCAGCTCCGCGGCCAGAGCCTCCACGGCTTCTACCGCTCGGGGATCCGAGTACTGGCCCGAATGGAACTCCGGCTGGGCGGACTCGAGCCGCTGCCCCTCCAGGGGGCCCTGACATCGGCGGCCGAGGCGCGCTTCGTCGGTGCGGTCCGCATCCCCGGGGATCCTGACCCGGACCCTGCGCTGACCGTCGAGCGGCTCCGCCACGCCGACGGTGTGGAGACCATCACCGTACGGAACACGGGAGGCCGTCCGGCCCGCCTTCCGCTGGAGATCGCCCTTGGGACGGACCTGGGGTCGCTGGCCGACATCGCCGCCGGGCGGCGGCTGGCCGACCTCTCGGGCCAGGTCCAGTCAGCCGGGCTGCGGTGGGTCAGGCCGGGACGCAGCACCACCGTCGCAGCACGTCCGTCCCCGCACGCCGTCCTTGCCGGCGCCGGGGTGCTGCGTTGGGACTTGGAACTGAAACCCGGCGCCCGCTGGTCGGTCGAACTGCAGGCCGAGGCCGAGTCCTCGGCGGCGGCCTTCCGCCCCCCGACCGGTCGTGCCCAGGGCGTGCCACTGCCCTGGTCGGAGCCAGGGGTGCGGTGCGACGACCCCCGGGTGGAACTGCTCGTCCCACGTTCCCTGGACGCACTCGGCGGTCTGCTGCTGGCCGATGCCGACCGGCCGACGGACCTCTACACAGCGTCCGGGGTGCCGTGGCGGTTCGGTCTGACCGCGGCCGACGCGATCTGGGCAGCCAGGCTGATGCTGCCCCTCGGCACACGTCTGGCAGCCGGGACACTGCGTGCCCTGGCGCGGCGTCAGCACCACAGATCCAACAACCCGGGTGGTCGAGCAGCCTCCGGCATCACCGCAGGCTCGACGTCCACGGTGGCAGTGCCGGCCGCGTCGACCGTGACCGGGGCAGAAGGTGCGGCGGGTATCGGGCCAGGGCCGTGGGCCGGGCCGGAGGGTCTCCTCCCGGGCGGACTGAGACACGGTGGCCCAGAACTTCCGCCGTCCTGCACGGCCACCGAGGCCACACTGCTCTTCGTGACCCTGTTGGCCGAGGCCTGGCGCTGGGGGTTGCCCGAGCAGGAGGTCGCCGAGCTCCTCCCGGCTGCCGAACGTGCTCTCGCCGCCTTGCGCGCCAATGTCAGCGACGAATCGGGGGCCTTCCTGTCCGACGGACCGGGCAGTTTCGTGACGGACCTCGGACGTTCTCCCGAGGAGCGGGCCGCCCGTCCACTGCCGCCGCGCTGTGAGGTGCAGGCACAGGCCTACCGGTGCGCGCTGCAGGGGGCCGAGCTGCTCGACGCCTTCGGCCGTCCCGGCGGTGCGGAGTGGCGGGCGTGGGCGATCAGCCTGCGCGAACGCTTCCGAGAACAGTTCTGGATCGATGACCTGTCAGGCGGTCGTCCAGCAGCGGCACTCGTGGGCCCGGGGCATCCGGTGTCCGCGGTCGCGGCCTCTTTCGTGCACCTCCTCGACTGCGGGCTGTCGGCCGATGGCGCGTATCACGAAAGCCTGCTCGACCGAGAACAGACCCGGGCGCTCGCACAGCGTCTGGTCGCCCCCGAGTTCGACTGCGGTTGGGGCCTGCGCACCCTGAGTGCGAAGTCCCCGCGTTTCAACCCGCTCGGGCACCGCAGCGGCGCGGTCCGGGTGCACGAGACCGCGCTCGCCGTCGCGGGGCTGGCCGAGGCCGGGTTCGAACGGGAGGCCGGGGTACTGCTGGAGGGCCTGTTGAGCGCGTCCGTGCAGTTCGAGGGCCGGCTGCCCGAGATGTACGCCGGCGAACAGCGGACGACGGGCTGCCCGCCGGTGCCGCACCCCGCCGCCTGCCGCCCGGCGGCGGTCTCAGCAGCCGCATCGGTCCACCTGGTGCTGACGCACGCCGGAGTACGTCCCGATGTCCCAGCAGGCCGGGTGGTGGTGCGCCCTGCCAGCACGGCTCCGCTGGGCGAGCTGGAGCTCACCGGACTGCGCGTGGCGGGGGAGCCGTTTTCGGTCAGGATCAGCCGGATCGGTGTCGCCGTGGTGGAGGAGGCACCGCCGGCACTTCAGCTGGGTACGCGCTGAGCCGCGTGTCCATGGTCCGACACGATGCCGGATGGACAGGCCGGTGCGGAGGGGAGACCGGGAGAAGGAGGACAGAGACGAGGCGGGACGGTGACGGCGGAGGCGGAGATCACGGAGGAAGCGGGTGACTCGATGCTGGAGCGGCGCGAGTCCGCACAGGAGGAACCGGTGCGGCGATCGACACGGACAGCCTGTCGACGGGCAGGAGCAGCGCGATGGTGTAGTCCGACAGATCAGCCCCGTCTGTCCCGCACAACCCTGTGTTTATCGTCAGAAAGACGACTATGATCGTCGCCATGTCGCGTTATGACCGGTCGGCCTTCCCCCCGTTCGCTGTCACGGTCGACTTGGTGGTGCTGACGGTGCGCGAGCACGCGCTGTGTGCACTGCTGGTACGTCGTGGTGAGCCTCCGTTCCAGGGGTACTGGGCGCTGCCCGGGGGCTTCGTCCGTCCGGACGAGGGCCTGGCTGAGGCGGCCTCCCGGGAGCTGGCCGAGGAGACCGGCCTGCGCGCGCACTCCACTCCGGGGCACGGTGCGGCCGGTGCTCACCTGGAGCAGCTGGCGACCTACGGTCACCCTCAGCGCGACCCCCGGATGCGAGTGGTCAGCGTGGCGCACCTGGCGCTGGCGCCCGACCTGCCCACCCCGCGCCCCGGCGGAGATGCTCGCAGTGCCCGCTGGGCGCCGGTCGCCGAGCTGCTCGGGCCGGGCCAGACCGAGGGGGTCCCCCTGGCTTTCGACCACGGCGAGATCCTCGCCGACGGTGTGGAGCGGGCCCGGTCCAAGATCGAGTACTCCTCGCTCGCCACCGCGTTCTGCCCGCCGGAGTTCACCGTCGGCGAGCTGCGCCAGGTCTACGAGGCGGTCTGGGGCGTGGCCCTGGACCCGCGCAACTTCCATCGCAAGGTCACCGGCACCCCGGGATTCCTGGTGCCCTCCGGCAGCACGACGACCCGCCAGGGCGGCCGCCCGGCACAGCTCTTCAAGGCGGGCGGAGCGACCGACCTCAACCCGCCGATGCTTCGTCCCGAGTCCTGACAGGTCGGCCGGCGGCCAAAGCTGGACGAGAGTGAACTGATCACCTTGCGGATCTGTCGCCTGATTGAGTGAGCTGCGCGGCCATGCCGTGCATGATTCATCCGCAATGTCCGAACAATCTCGTGGTGCGGCCTAGTGTGCTGGCGCGGGTACGCCCCCGGGGACCATCCGTGGTGCCCGCAGACCCAGTCGACCTAAGGCATGGGAGCAGGCAGCGATGATTCAGATCACCGGACTGACCAAGGTCTACCGCCGGGATCGCCCGCCGGCTCTGCTGGACCTGACCTTCGACGCCCGCCGGGACACCGACCGCCGCTTCGTCCTCGGTACGGTCCTGCTCGGCGACGCCGCCGTCGCCGCGGTGCTGGCCCACCAACTGCCTGCGGGCGCCCTCTCGGTGCCGGCCGCAGTCCGGTCGGTGACCGCGGTCGTCCCGCTGCTGCCGCTCCCGATCGCCGCACTCGGAGCGGGCGCGCTGGGAGGCGCTCTCGTACGGGCACGAGGCGGGCACGAGGTCAGGCACCCCGGTCTGGCGGCCTTGCGGGTCTCGTACCGGCACAGGAACGGGCTGCTCGCGGGGAAGCCGGCGGTGATCGGGCTGTTCGCGGCGGCGCTCGCCGTCGCCACCACCGCGCTGGACGCCGTGGTGTTGCGGTTCGCCCTGCCAGCGGACGTGGACGCGGGGCGGCCGTTCACCGGGGACGTCCCGAGGCTGGCGGCCGCGGGCACGATCCTCGCGGTGTACGGGGTGCTGATGGTGCTGGCCGGCTGGGCCGGGCTGCTCGCGACCCCGCTGGTGCGCAGTGCGGCCGCGGGGCTGCTCATCCTCTGTGCGCTCCCCGCACTGTTGGAGCCGGCGCTTGTGCCGGTGCTCCGTCAGCCGGGTCAGCCGCTGCCCGACCAGATCCGTGAGCTGCTGCCGTTCCAGTACGGGCTGGACTGGCTGGGGGCCGCTACCGAGGGGGCAGCCGCGGCGCCCGGTCCGGCGCCGGCCCCCGCACTGCAGCCGCTGTTCCCGGCCGTCTTGCTCGCCTCTGCGGTGGCCTTCGTGGGCGTCTGCCTTCTGGTGCAGGCCGGCGGCGCGCCTTCTGACTGAACGTCGGCGCCTTCCGCCGGCCGCCGCCGAGGGCGTCGGTACGACGGGCCCGGGCCCGTCCCGGGACAGCGCGCCGCGATGTGATCCGGACCGGCATGGCGCGGCACAGCCCACGGTGACCTGGTCGGACAGGGGGCGTGCAGCGGGTCGGGCGGCCGCCCTGGGGTGGCGACCCGTCACGGCAGTCGAAGAGGAGAGATCGAAAAGAGCGGTTTCTGCCTGATAAGAAGTCAATTATCCGGTCAGGGGCGATCACCCTTTCGTGTGCTTTTCACGAGAATTCTCAAGCCGACACCACCGATCGCCGACAAAGGACGTGTGAGTACCCTTGCGCACCCCACCATGACCGCAGCTCGTTCGGCAGACCCAGTCGGCGCCGGCGAGCTTGACCGCTTCTCGTACGCCGATCGGCCCACTCCGCCCCCGCCACGCTGGGAGGGCGCGGAGGCCGACCTCGGCAGGGTCGGCCGGAAGACCACCAGCAGCCGCGGCCGCGGTCTGCATGGCCAGTTGGTCCAGCAGCTCGGCCAGATGATCGTCTCGGGCGACCTCGGGGCAGACCGCCCGCTGGTCCCCGAGGAGATCGGCCAGCGGTTCGAGGTATCCCGCACCGTCGTCCGCGAGTCGCTGCGGGTGCTGGAGGCCAAGGGCCTGGTCAGCGCCCGGCCGAACGTCGGCACCCGGGTCCGCCCGGTCAGCGACTGGAACCTGCTCGACCCCGACATCATCGAGTGGCGGGCCTTCGGCCCGCAGCGGGACGAGCAGCGCCGCGAGCTGTTCGAGCTCCGCTGGGCGATCGAGCCGCTCGCCGCCCGCCTCGCCGCCGGACACGGCCGGGAGGACGTCCAGCAGCGGCTGGTGGAGCTCACCGAGGTGATGGGCCACACCGCGGCCCAGGGCGACCTGGTCAGCTTCGGCCGGGCCGACACCGAGCTGCACGCACTGGTCCTGCAGCTGGCGGGCAACCGGATGCTGGAGCACCTCTCCGGGATCGTGGCCTGCGCCCTGCAGGTCTCCGGCGGCTCGGCGACCACCTGCGAGCGGCCCTCCGATGCCTCGGTCAGCCTGCACGCCCGGCTGGTCGACGCGCTCGGCACCGGCGACGGCACCGCTGCCGAGGCGGCGGTCCGGGCGCTGCTCACCGTCCATCCGGAGATCGAGCCCTCGGTGCCGGGTCCGCGCGAGCACTGATCCGGCCCGGCTTGAACCGGGCTCCGGACCGGGCACATCCCGGAGAAGCCCGGGGGCCCGTCCGGAGGAGACCGGGCGCCCGTCCGGAGAGGACCGGGTGGCTCCCGGACGCGAGATCGGGCACCGCCCGGAGACAATGGCATCACGGCCCTTCGGCCGAACCGACCGAGCTCCGCGACCGCCGCAGTCCCCGGACCGCCGCGGTCGCGCGGCCGTCCGGGCCGGCCGGGAGGGCCGTCTTTGCGCCGACGCACCGGTGTGACCGGCGCCACGACGGCCATGCGTAACACTTGAGGGGCGGCAGCGATGTGTACGGAGCGGAAGCAGCTCCGGAATACCAGCCCAGTGTCAGAATGCTGTGTTGGTCTGCGGCGCTGCTGCCGTCCTACAGACCCAGTCCTGGGGCTCCGAGCCGGTCGGAATCGACACCGCGCGTCATCGCGTGTCACTTCCCGCTCCTCGGGTGGCCAGGTACGGGGTTCGAGTCCACTCATCGTCCGAGAGGTTGTTCGTGTCGGCCAGCACATCCCGTTCGCTTCCCCCCGAGATCGCCGAGTCCGCGGCTCTGCTCGCGCTCATCGAGCGGGGCAAGGCCCAGGGGCAGATCGCCGGTGACGACGTGCGCCAGGCGTTCGAGGCAGACCAGATCCCGGTCACCAAGTGGAAGAACGTCATGCGCAGCCTCAACCAGGTGCTGATTGAGGAAGGGGTGGACCTGATGGTCAGCGCTGCTGAACCCGCCGGGTCCAAGCGCAAGAGCGTTGCCGCCAAGAGCACCACCAAGCGCACCGCGACCAAGGCCGTCACCACTCGGACCCCGACCGCCCCCACCCGGCCCCCGGTACGGATCGCTCCCGCGGCGACCCCGGCGGCCCCGGCCGTTGCCGCGGTGGTCTCCACCACCGAGGTCACGGTGGTGGAGAGCGTCGAGACCGCCGAGCTGAAGGCCGTGGCCAAGAAGGTCGCTGCCCCCGCGAAGAAGGCCGCCGCGAAGAAGACCGCCGCGCCCGCCAAGAAGACCGCCGCCAAGAAGACCGCCGCCAAGGCGGCCAAGGGTGACGAGGAGCTGCTCGGTGACGAGGAGCTGCTCGACGATGTCGCACTGCCCGGCGACAAGGCCGAGGGCGACGCTCCGGAGGAGGAGTCGGAGGGCTTCGTCCTCTCCGACGACGACGAGGACGACGCGCCGGCCCAGCAGGTCGCCGTCGCCGGTGCCACCGCCGACCCGGTCAAGGACTACCTGAAGCAGATCGGTAAGGTCCCGCTGCTCAACGCCGAGCAGGAGGTCGAGCTCGCCAAGCGCATCGAGGCCGGTCTGTTCGCCGAGGACAAGCTCAGCGCGGCCGACAAGCTCGCCCCGAAGCTCAAGCGCGAGCTGGAGATCATCGCCGAGGACGGCCGTCGCGCCAAGAACCACCTGCTGGAGGCCAACCTCCGCCTGGTGGTGTCGCTGGCCAAGCGCTACACCGGCCGCGGCATGCTCTTCCTGGACCTGATCCAGGAGGGCAACCTGGGTCTGATCCGTGCGGTCGAGAAGTTCGACTACACCAAGGGCTACAAGTTCTCCACCTACGCCACCTGGTGGATCCGCCAGGCGATCACCCGCGCGATGGCCGACCAGGCCCGCACCATCCGCATCCCGGTGCACATGGTCGAGGTCATCAACAAGCTGGCCCGCGTCCAGCGCCAGATGCTCCAGGACCTGGGCCGCGAGCCCACCCCGGAGGAGCTGGCCAAGGAGCTCGACATGACCCCGGAGAAGGTCATCGAGGTCCAGAAGTACGGCCGAGAGCCCATCTCGCTGCACACCCCGCTGGGTGAGGACGGCGACAGTGAGTTCGGTGACCTGATCGAGGACTCCGAGGCGGTCGTCCCGGCCGACGCGGTCAGCTTCACCCTGCTCCAGGAGCAGCTGCACTCGGTGCTCGACACCCTGAGCGAGCGCGAGGCCGGCGTAGTCTCGATGCGCTTCGGCCTCACCGACGGCCAGCCGAAGACGTTGGACGAGATCGGCAAGGTCTACGGCGTCACCCGTGAGCGCATCCGCCAGATCGAGTCGAAGACCATGTCGAAGCTGCGGCACCCGTCGCGTTCGCAGGTGCTTCGCGACTACCTGGACTGATTCCCGGACCGCCCCCGAAGGGCCCGGAGCCTTGCGCTCCGGGCCCTTCGGCCTGTCCGGACACCGACGGCGTAGGGGTGCGCGTCATCCAGCCCTGCGCCGGATCGCTCGTGCGGGTGGTGCGGCGACGGGCGTCGGAACTTTGCGTAGTCGATCACATACGCTGTGCCGGTTGTCCGCTGCCGAACCTGTCTGGAGAAACCGGTGCTGCCCACCCTGGACGTCCATCCGGCCACACTGCCGCCTCGCAGGCGCCGCCGCCGGGTGGTGACGCTGGCGCTACTCGCCGCCCTGCCGGCCTCGCTGATTGCAATGACCGTCGCCGCCGCGCCCGCCGAGGCACAGCGACGCGTGGTGGGCGGCGGGATGGTCACCACCGCCACCCATCCCTGGATGGTGGCGGTGGCCAGCCGCAGGGAGTTCGGCAACTCCCGGTCCGGGCAGTTCTGCGGCGGCACCCTGGTGGCGCCGACCAAGGTGGTGACGGCCGCGCACTGCTTCTACGACGAGCACACCGGCCGGCGGGTGGACCGGCCGGGGTTGCGGGTGGTCGCAGGCAGGGACGACCTCACTCGGCGTACCGGTAGGGAGATCGAGGTCCGCGAGGTGCTTGTCCACCCCGGCTACTCGTACGCGACCAACATGCAGGATGTGGCGGTGCTCACGCTCGCCGAGGCCCAGCCGGCGTCCGCCGCGCTCGACTACGTGGCGCCCGGCGAGACGGAGCCGTACGCGCCGAGCACTCGGGCGCAGGTCTACGGCTGGGGTGACACCAGGGGAGACGGTAGTTACTCCAACACCCTGCACGGCGTCGATGTGCCGATCGTCCCGGACGAGGTCTGCGCACGCGCGTATCCGGGCGGCCCGGAAGGGGCGTTCGACGCCAGGGGAATGGTCTGCGCGGGGGAGGAGCGCGGCGGCAAGGACGCCTGCCAGGGCGACAGTGGCGGTCCGCTGTTGGTGGGTGGCCGGCTTGCCGGGCTGGTTTCCTGGGGCACCGGTTGCGCCGACCCCAATCACCCCGGCGTCTACACCCGGCTGGCGGCGGTGTCCGACTGGCTGCACTCGGTGATCTGACGACCGCTCTCCGTACTCCCGTACTGACCTTGGGTGTTGCGGTGGGCACGCTCCGACAGCGTGTCAGTTCGGTCGTGGGGGCGGGGGCGGGAAACGCCGCAGCCGGACGGCAAACCCCTTGCGGGGCCTGCCGTCCGGCTGGTGTCGGCCTGGCTCGACTCAGCTCGCCGGGCGAGCGTCGAGGTCAGCGCTCGTCGTCGGAGGCCGAGGCGGAGGTCGTCGAGAGGCGACCCGTCTCGTCCTGTATTTCGACGGCGATCTTCTTGAGCTCGGGCTCGAACTTCCGGCCGTGGTGGGCGCAGAAGAGCAGCTCCCCGCCGCTTGCGAGTACGACGCGCAGGTAGGCCTGGGCGCCGCAGCGGTCGCAGCGGTCAGCCGCGGTGAGCGGGCTCGCAGGTGTCAGAACAGTAGTCACGTCGCCTCTTCTCTAGCTCGACGAGCTGTCGTACCAGGGTGAACATCCAACCAGGTCGAAATCGTTCCCGCTCGTGGCTTTTCTTCTCTGAGGATTCTGCTGTGTTGTTGCTGAGGACGTGCCCAGGGCTTCGGTGGTTCATGCGTACCGATTCCCAGGATCCGCCCCGGCCCTCGAACGCCCTGACGAAGCGGGATCGGGGTCCGCGTAGCATAATCCTCAGCTGGGTTGGAGCATAAGCCCCGTCCCCGGCACCGGTAGCCTGCATCACAGCAGTTCCGCCGCCTGTCGTTGGCGTCTCGGTGCGCCAGGACCCTTGGTGGCAGGTGGAGATGGCGCTCCCGGGTACCGGGCTCCGGCGCGGGTCTTGTTCGCGCAGCGCGTACAAGCTGCGCGGGCCGAGCCGTCTGTGTCTCAGGCATTGGGAACACTGTGCGAGTCGGCCTGTGGACCGGGCCGGAAGTCAGTCGAGCGTCGGACGGAAGTCGGACGGGTCAGAACTTCGATGAGGAGCACCGCGTGAGCGCTGAAAAAACCGTGCCGTCCGGCTTGTTGGCCGGAGACGACGGTTCCAATTACACCGCTCGGCACCTGCTCGTCCTGGAGGGCCTGGAGGCTGTCCGCAAGCGTCCGGGCATGTACATCGGGTCGACCGACAGTCGCGGTCTGATGCACTGCCTGTGGGAGATCATCGACAACTCGGTGGACGAGGCGCTCGGTGGTTTCTGTGACCGGATCGAGGTGCTGCTGCACGAGGACGGCTCGGTCGAGGTGCGCGACAACGGCCGTGGCATCCCGGTCGACATCGAGCCGAAGACCGGGCTGTCGGGTGTCGAGGTCGTGATGACCAAGCTGCACGCCGGCGGCAAGTTCGGCGGCGGCTCCTACGCCGCCTCCGGTGGTCTGCACGGTGTCGGCGCCTCTGTGGTCAACGCGCTCTCCGCGCGCCTGGACGTCGAGGTGGACCGCGGCGGGCACACCCACGCGATCAGCTTCCGGCGCGGCACCCCCGGCATCTTCACCGAGCTCAGCCCGGACGCGCCGTTCGAGGCGACCAGCGGGCTCACCAAGAAGGGCAAGGCGCCCAGGGGCCGCACCGGTACCCGGATCCGCTACTGGGCCGACCGGCAGATCTTCCTCAAGGACGCCCGACTCTCCCTGGAGAGCCTGCACAACCGGGCCCGCCAGACCGCCTTCCTGGTCCCGGGCCTGACGATCGTGGTCCGTGACGAGCGGCTGACGGAGAGCGACAAGGTCGAGGAGACCACCTTCCGTTTCGACGGCGGCATCGGCGAGTTCACCGAGTTCCTGGCTCCCGACCGGGCGATCTGCGACGTGCTGCGGCTGCACGGCGAGGGCAGCTTCAAGGAGACCGTCCCGGTCCTGGACGAGCGCGGGCACATGACCCCGACCGAGGTCACCCGTCACCTCGGGGTGGACATCGCGCTGCGCTGGGGCGCCGGTTACGACTACACCCTGCGCTCCTTCGTCAACATCATCGCCACCCCCAAGGGCGGCACCCACGTCACCGGCTTCGAGCGCTCGCTGGCCAAGACCGTCAACGAGGTGCTGCGGGCAACCAAGTTGCTGCGCGTGGCCGAGGACGACATCACCAAGGACGACGCCACCGAGGGCCTCACCGCGGTGGTCACCGTCCGGCTCGCCGAGCCGCAGTTCGAGGGCCAGACCAAGGAGGTGCTCGGCACCTCGGCGGCCAACCGGATCGTGGCCGCGGTAGTGGCCAAGGAGCTCAAGGCGTTCCTGAGCTCCGCCAAGAAGGAGCAGAAGGTCCAGGCACGGGCCGTGCTGGACAAGGTGGTCGCCGCCGCCCGTACCCGGGTCGCCGCGCGCCAGCACAAGGAGGCGCAGCGCCGGAAGACCGCGCTGGAGACCTCCTCGCTGCCCGCCAAGCTGGCCGACTGCCGCAGCGACGACGTCGACCGCAGCGAACTGTTCATCGTGGAGGGCGATTCGGCGCTCGGCACCGCCAAGCTGGCCCGCAACTCGGAGTTCCAGGCGCTGCTGCCGATCCGCGGCAAGATCCTGAACGTGCAGAAGGCGTCCGTGAGCGACATGCTCAAGAACGCCGAGTGCGCCTCGATCATCCAGGTGATAGGGGCGGGTTCGGGCCGTACCTTCGACATCGACCAGGCCCGCTACGGCAAGGTCATCTTCATGGCCGACGCCGATGTCGACGGTTCGCACATCCGCACCCTGCTGCTGACGCTCTTCCACCGCTACATGCGCCCGATGGTCGAGCAGGGCCGGGTCTTCGCCGCCGTCCCGCCGCTGCACCGGATCGAGCTCACCAACCCCAAGCGCGGTCAGGAGAAGTACCACTACACCTACTCCGACGCCGAACTGCGCAGCACCCTGCTGGAGTTCCAGCGCAAGGGGCAGCGCTGGAAGGACCCGGTGCAGCGGTACAAGGGCCTCGGTGAGATGGACGCCGACCAGCTGGCCGAGACCACCATGGACCCGCGCCACCGCACCCTGCGCCGGATCAACCTCGGCGACCTGGAGCAGGCCGAGAAGATCTTCGACCTCCTGATGGGCAACGAGGTCGCGCCGCGCCGGGAGTTCATCGTGGACTCGGCCGCCACCCTGGACCGCTCGCGCATCGACGCCTGACGGTCGCCGGTTGGAAGGGGCCCTCCACCTACGGGTGGAGGGCCCCTCGCCCTTCCGGATCAACCCTGGCTCCGAGGTCTCGACGGCCCGCGCTCCGTAGCGTCGGTGGTGTCAAGGAAGCACCCCCGTCCGGTCGGAGAAAGCGATGCCCGCCCTCACCAACGTCCTGATCGCGATCGCGGTGGCCGCACTGATGGTCGGCCGTCAGCTGCGTGCCCGCAAGATCGACACCGAGCGCCGGTTCTGGATCCTCCCGGTGGTCCTGGCCGGGCTCGGGCTGCGCGATCCCGCGCTGATCGACTCCACCCACCGGGCCGAATCCGTCGGACTCCTGGCCACCTCGATCGTCGCGGTGCTCGCGGTGGGTTCGGCGTGGGGCTGGACCGTCCGGCTCTGGCAGGAGAGCGACGGCAGCGTGTGGGCCAAGGGAACCATGGCCACCGTCGCGGTCTGGGGTGTCATGATCGCCATTCGGGTCGGTCTCTACGGCCTCGGCTCGGCACTCCACGTGCACCAGAGCAGCAACGCCCTGCTGCTCAGCGTCGGGGCGCTGCTGCTGGTTCGCGGCCTGGTACTCAACTGGCGGGCCCGTAGCCTGGAACGGCCCTGCGGTGCCGGTGTTTGATCCGGCCGTCCCAGTAACGAGAGGACCGTCCGTGCCGCTGGAGGAGTGGACCCGCTGGCCGCCCCGGGAGGGGCTGCGCCGCGAGGAGAGCATGCCCCGGCGGATCATCGCGTGGGCCACCAGGGCCGTGGTGTTCACGGTGATGATCTGGGGCACCTTCTCACGCGGCCGCTTCGGGTTCTGGACGGCCGCCGCGGTGGTGGCGGAGATCGTGGCGGCCGCGGTCCTCGCCACCGCCCTGCACCGGTGCAGCCGCGACCAGCGGTTCTGGCCCACCATGGCGGCCACGGCCGGGCTGCTCGTGGTGGGCGCGCTGGCCGAGTGGCAACACGCCGTGCCGCTCTCGGACATCATCTGGCTCGGCCTCGGGGTGACCGTGCTGGTTCGGCTGCCGCGTGGGCCGGCCGTGCTGGCGGCGGCAATCTCCTTCGGTACGTACGCCGCGGTGAGCTGGGCGAGCTGGCTGTCCACCGTCTCCACCGTCGGCGGCCTGGCGCTGCTCGGATGCCTGCTGAGGCTGGACGCCGAGTCCCGGGCTACCGCGCACCGGCTGCTGGTCCAGGAACGGGCAGCGCACAAGGCCGAGGCGGAGAACGCGGCGCTGGCCGAACGGGCCAGGATCGCCCGGGAGATCCACGACGTACTGGCGCACAGCCTCTCCGCACAGCTGGTCCACCTGGAGGCGGCCCGGTTGATGCTGGACACCGGGGCGGAGCGCGAGCAGGTCAGGGAGCGGGTGGTGGCGGCCCGGCGGATGGCGCAGGACGGCCTGACCGAGACCCGGCAGGCGCTCTCCGCGCTGCGCGGCGAGTTCACACCGGTGGGGGAGTACCTGGTGGAGCTGACGGGGCAGGAGGGCGCGGAGCTCATCGTGCGCGGCACGGCCAGGCCACTGGCCGCCGAGGCCGGGCTGGCGGTGCGGCGCACCGCCCAGGAGGCGCTCACCAACGTTCGCAAGCACGCGCCCGGCAGCCGCGTCACGGTCCGGCTCGGCTACCTGGAGGGCCGTGTGGAGCTGGAGGTGCGCAACACCCGTCCGCCGCGCGGTGCGGGCTCGGGAGAGCTCGCTGCCAGCGGAAGTGGGTACGGTCTGCTGGGGATGCGTGAACGCGCGGAGCTGCTCGGCGGCGAGTTGCTGGCGGGCCCGGAGGACGGAGGCTGGCGCGTGCTGCTGCGGGTGCCGGCGTGAATGAGGTGGGGCATGAGTGAGCGGCCGACCAGGGTGGTGGTCGCCGATGACCAAACGGTGGTACGCGAGGGGATCGTGATGCTGCTGGGGCTCCTGCCGAACATTGAGGTGGTCGGTGCGGCGGCCGACGGCGAGGAGGCCGTCCGGCTGGTGGCCGAGCAGGAGCCGGACGTGGTCCTGATGGACCTGCGGATGCCGCGCTGCGACGGGGTCGAGGCCACCCGCCGGATCCGGGCCGAGCATCCGAACACCGAGGTCGTGGTGCTCACCACCTACGCCGACGACGACTCGCTCTTCCCCGCCCTGCAGGCCGGTGCCCGCGGGTACCTGACCAAGGACGCCGGCGCCGAGGAGATCGCCCGGGCCGTCGCGGACGTCTGCTCCGGCGCGGCGGGACTCTCACCCCAGGTGCAGCTGCGGCTGCTGGAGCGGCTGTCGCAGCCTCCAGCGCCACCGGCGCTGGGGCAGGACGGGCCGGCTCCGGGGGCGCCGAAGCCGGCGGCCCGGCCCGAGCTGCCCGACGGGCTCACCGTCCGGGAGGCCGAGGTGCTGGCGCTGATCGCCGACGGGCTGTCCAACGCGGAGATCGCGCGGGAGCTCTTCGTCAGCCAGGCGACGGTGAAGACGCACATCAACAACCTCTTCGCCAAGACCGCCGTCCGGGACCGCGCGCAGGCGGTGGCGTACGCGTTCACCCATGGGATTAGGCGCAGTTTGTGAGCTGACGTTTCGCTCACCTGATCAGGTGAACGTATCTGCAATCGGCCATAAGGGTGTGCGCAAGGGCTCCATCATGGTCCGGTCAGCGGGCGTGCGGAACCGCATACTCCGCCACCTGCACCAGCACACCGACGCCCCACCCCCCTCGTGGCGTCCAGGTCCAGGAGCAGCATTGGCACAGCAGGAGAGGTACGACTGGTGGGCGGCGCGGCCCATCAGGCGCAAGGCGGTCCTCGGGTCGCCGGCGGTACGCCTCGCACCGAGGCGGTCGGCGGTGAGGCCGGCCGTCGAGTCGGCGGTGGAGGCCTCACCGGCGCCCGGGCCGGCCGGGACGGCTCCGGCGACCGACGCCGCCGAGGTCTACCGGGCGGTGCAGGCCAGCGCGCCGTTCCAGGAGATCCGGCGCGGCTACCGCGGCTTCGTGTTCCCGGCGACCGCGGCCTTCCTGCTCTGGTACCTGCTCTACCTGGCCGCGCAGGCCGTCGCCCCGGGGCTGATGCGCAGCCAGGTGGCCGGCCCGGTGAACGTCGCGTGGCTGCTGGGCCTGTTGCAGTTCGCCTCCACCTTCCTGCTCGCCTGGCTCTACGCCAGGCACGCCCGTGACAAGCGGGACCGAGCCGCGCTCGGCCTCCGCTGGGACACCCAGGACCAGCTGCGATGACCCCGGCCCCGAACCCCCGCCTGGCGCCCACGGCGACCGCCCAGCCGGAAGCCTCGTACCTCGCCCCGCACCCGGCACCGCTCACCACCACACCGCCGCAGCCGGCCTCCGCCCCCACGCACACCGGGAGCGGGATGCTGACCGGCGGCGCGCACCACGACCTGGCCGTCGTCCTGTTCGCGGTCATCGTCCTGGTCACCCTCGGCATCACGCTCTGGGCCGGGCGTCGTGGTCAGGCCGCCGAGGACTTCTACACCGGCGGGCGCGGCTTCACCTCGCTGCAGAACGGCTTCGCCCTCTCCGGGGACTACCTCTCAGCCGCCTCCTTCCTCGGCGTCACCGGCCTGATCGCGCTGTACGGCTACGACGGCGTGCTCTACAGCATCGGCTTCCTGGTCGCCTGGCTGGTGGTGCTGATGCTGGTCGCCGAACTGGTTCGAAACGCCGGGCGGTACACCCTGGCCGACGTGCTGGCCCTGCGGATGCGCCAACGCCCGGTGCGGGCCGCCGCGGGCACGGCCGGCGTGGTCGTCACCCTCCTCTACCTGATCGCGCAGATGGTGGGCGCGGGCAGTCTGGTCGCCCTGTTGCTCGGTACCGACAGCGGCCTCGCCAAGACGCTGACCATCATCGGGGTCGGCGCACTGATGATCATTTATGTCACGGTCGGCGGGATGCGGGCCACCACCTGGATCCAGATCGTCAAGGCCGGGCTGCTGCTGACCGGCGCGGCGCTGCTCACCGTGCTGGTGCTGGTCCGCTTCCACGGTGACCCGTCGGCGCTGATGCGGGCCGCCGCCCGGAACAGCGGCGTCGGCCGGGCCTACCTGGAGCCGGGGCTCAAGTACGGCGCCAGCGCCGTCAGCCGGCTGGACCTCTTCAGCCTCGGCCTCGCCCTGGTGCTGGGCACGGCCGGTCTGCCGCACATCCTGTCCCGCTTCTACACGGTGCCCACGGCCCGGGCGGCCCGTCGCTCCACGATGTGGGCGATCGGCCTGATCGGCGGCTTCTATCTGATGGCCATCGTGCTTGGCCTCGGCGCCACCGCGGTGATCGGCGCGAAGACCGTACGGGCCGCCAACCCCGCCGGGAACACCGCGGTCCCGCTGCTCGCGCTGGATCTGGGCGGCGGTATGGGCAGTACCGGTGGCGTGGTGCTGTTCGCGCTGATCTCGGCGGTGGCCTTCGCCACCATCCTGGCCGTGGTCGCCGGGCTGACCCTGGCCTCCTCCGCGGCCTTCGCCCACGACCTCTACGCGAGGGCCTGGCGGCGCCCCGGCGGCCGGGAGGTGACGGAGCGCCAGGAGGTGATGGCGGCCCGGGTGGCGGCGGTGGCCATCGGGGCGACGGCGATCGTGCTCAGCCTCTTCGCCCAGCAGTTGAACGTGGCCTTCCTGGTCGGACTCGCCTTCGCGGCGGCCGCCTCGGCCAATCTGCCGACGCTGCTCTACACCCTGTTCTGGCGCCGCTTCACCACCCGTGGTGTGGTCTGGTCGGTGTACGGGGGGCTGGTCCCCGCCGTCCTGCTGGTGGTGTTCTCGCCGGTGGTGTCCGGGACACCGGCGGCGCTCTTCCCCGGGGTGGACTTCCACTGGTTCCCGTTGGAGAACCCCGGTCTGGTCTCCATTCCGATGGGTTTCCTGGCGGGCTGGATCGGTACCGTCACCTCTTCCGAGGTCGCGGACGCCGACCGGTACGCCGAGCTGGAGGTCCGGTCGCTGACGGGCGCTGGCGCGGCTTAGGGCCTGTCCGGTCGCCGGGGGTGTGGGGAGCCGAGCCGCGGCTCCCCACACCCCCGAGGCATCAGCGGGTACAGGTGGTGATCTGCTCCTCGGCGCTCACCGCCGGGCCACCGGTCGCACAGACCACCGTTCGGTACTCGGTGACCACCGAGGGCGTGGACAGCTGTATCGTCCCGCTGCGGATCATGGTGGTGGAGACGACGGTCTCCCAGGGACTGCCCCAGGCGCGCTGGATCTTCACCTCCACCCGGAGCATGGTCAGCTGGTCGTCGGCGGCGTAGACCCTGGCCGAGCCGACGATTCCGGAGCCGCTGCCGCTCGCCTGCTGCCAGGCGCAGGGGCGGTTCAGGGCAGCGAGGCATGCGGGGGTCACGGCCTCCGGGGTAGCCGGGGCGGCGAGCGAGGGTCCTGCCGCGGCTGCCAGGATCGCCGCCGTGCCGACCACCAGACCTGCGATACGCGAGATCATGGCACTGTTCTCCTTTGAATCAGAGCCGGATGTGCTTGCTCTGCCGACTATTTCATCCGCGTAACGCGCTAGTCACTATGGGTAACGTCACGTTTCGTGATCGGTCATAGTGAGAAGAGTTACCAGTTTCGGAAATTCCTGTCAGGTTCGCGTAGAGCGCGGGTGTTGAAACGATCGGCTTTGAACGGTCGACGGCGTGTACCGGCGGGCGGCGGAGGGGGTGACGGGTCAGTCGCGGGACGACAGCAGGTAGCGGTGCTCGGGGCACCCGGTGTCGCCGTAACGCGGACTCAACCGGCTGTCGCGCTCCAGCTGTTTGAGGTGGCGCTGGGCGGCGGAGCGGCCCAGCCCGGAGCGGTCGGCGACCTCCTGGGCGGAGAGCGGACGGCCGGCCCGTCTGAGGGCGCCGAGCACCAGGTCGGTGGTGGGCGCCGAGTGACTTCGACCGTGCCGCCGGTGAGCGCGTCGAGTGCGTTGTCGACCAGGTTGCCCAGCACGTTAGTGCGCCGAGGCGATCAAGGCCCCCTGTCGATGTTCACCGCTGACGGGGTGATGCCGCCCGACGGGCCGAAGGCCGTCCTCGCCGTGCTCGGCGCCTTCCCCTCGGACGTCAAGGGCAAGGAGGGGTCGATCGACCCGAGCAGGACCTACAGCACCGAGTTCGTCAGTAGGGCCGGCTGAGCCAGTGGTCGGCCGGCGGCCCGTCCCCCGCCCATGGCGGATGACGGGCCGTCACCGCTGCGGCGGTATCTCCCGCAGTGAGACCATGTCCATCCGGGACGGGGTGCCCGGGGCCTTCCCGCAGCTCTCCGGGCGGGCCGGCTCGCTCGCCCGCTCCGCGACCTCGGCCAGCCAGCGGCGACCGTCGCTGTGCCGCACCTCGATCGCGTCTCCCGCCCGGCCGACCGCGAGGGCGTCGGCCGAGGTCTCACCGGTCAGCAGCCGTACCGCGTGCTCCGCCGCCTGGCCGGGGCGGTCCCAGTACGAGCGGCCCCGCGACCACTCGGGAAGCATGTGCCCCGCGGCCGTCGCCGCGAGCACCTCCTTGGCCGCCGTTCCGGTCAGCCGCCCATAGGCGTAGCCGTACGGCAGGACCAGCATGGTGGGGGAGAAGCGGTGACCGCCCAGGTGGGTGATCTCCCAGACCTCGCTGTGCCCGGCCGCCGCGAGCTCGGCCGCCAGCGGACGGCCCAGCAGCGCGCAGCAGCGGTCCCGGCGGCCGTTGGTGCACACCAGCGCGATCGGGCCGCCCACGTGGGCCTCGCCGAAGCCGCCGTGCTCGCCGGCGCCGAGGGCCGCGAAGTCCAGTTCCAGCAGCTCCGCCGGATCCTCCACGGCGGCCCGGCGCACCCAGGCGCGGCCGGGGGCGGTGTGCGCCACGATCGCCTCGTGCCGGACGGCGGGCAGGCAGTCCGCGTGCCGTCCGGGGTGGCGGATCAGCGCGATCCGGACACCCGTACCCGCGCAGGCCGCGTCCAGGGCCCGGCCGACCTCGGCGTCCAGATGGCTCTCGGTGAGTGCCTTGGCGCCCCACGGCCCGGACTGCTCGATCAGCAGCCAGGTGGCGGCGGTCGCGGCGGTGGCGGCCAGCGGCTCGGTCAGTTCGCGCGACAGCGTCGTACAGGTGATCACCCGGGCAACCCTACCCGCGGGTGGTGTGGGCCACGAGGGTGACGGAGAAGCGGGAGCGGTGCCGGCGAGTGTTTCGGACAGTCGTCCGATCCCGGCGTCGCGACGCCATGCTGACCGGCATTACCAAAACTTGACTGTTCCTTGGGGGAGTCTTGGGCTTATACTTCTCGGTCGAGATCGGCGATCTCGACAGACTGCTCGCGGATCTGCACCGGAGTCAGGACGAGTTGCGGACCGCGCTCAACGCGATGCGGGACACCGGCCCGAAGGCCACCGGCAGCAAGACCCTCGACCATGCCTGCGGCGAGTTCCACGACGGCTGGGACGACGCGATCAAGAAGATCGCCGACGCCACCCGGCAGGTCGAGGAGGGCCTCACCATCACCAAGCGGGGCTACGCGGAGACCGAGCAGGTACTGCGCGGCGCCTTCAGTGGAGGCGCGGCATGAGCGAGACCGCGCAGTTCCCCGCCCTCGGCTTCGACCCGGCGCCCGGCAGTCCGGCGAGCGTCGACGCCCTGGTCGGCAGGCTGACCACCGCGGCGGGCGCCCTGGAGAGCGCCCAGCAGTCCCTCTCCTCGCTCAACAGGGCCGGCGGCTCCTGGCAGGGCGACGCCGCCCAGGCCTTCGCCGGAAAGGTCACCGAACTTCCCGGGCTGCTCAGGGACAGCGACGACGCGGTGCGGACCGCGGCTCGGCAACTCCAGTCCTGGCGCGACCAGCTCACCTCCTACCAGGACACCGCCCGGCGCTACGAGGCCGAGGCGCAGGCGGCCAAGCAGCGCCGCGAACAGTGCGAGAAGACCGAGCAGCAGGCCCGGATCCGCTACGACAGCGCGGCCGACTCCCCGGCCTTCGCGTTGGCCGGCCGGTACTTCGCCGACGAGGCCCAGCTCCGCGACGCCCAGGCCGGGATCGACAGCGCCCAGCGGGAGTTGAACCAGGCGGGCAGTGAACTCGACGACGCCAGAAGGGCGTTGGGGGACGCCCAGGACGCCTTCGAGGCGATAGTCAAGCATGCCGGGGAACTCAGGGAGGACCACCAGGACTCCGCCGCCAAGGTGGCCAAGGCACTGCGCACGGCCAACCAGAGCGCCCCCGAGACCAGCCTCTGGGACAAGGTCAAGGACTCTCTCGAGCGGGCCGGGCACGCCATCAAGGAGTGGGCCACCAAGCACGCCGACCTGCTGAAGAGGATCGGCGACTGGCTCTCGATCGCCTCCACCGTGCTCGGCGTCGCCGCACTCGTCACGGCCTGGTGCCCGCCGCTCGCGGGTGCCCTCGTCCTGGCGGGTGGCGTGCTCTCGGCCGGTGCACTGGCCACCCACGGCCTGGCCAAGCTGGGCGGCGCCGACGTCGGCGCGATGGACCTGATCGGCGACGGGCTGGGCATCCTGCCCGCCGGCAAGTTCTTCGGTACCGCCCTCAAGGGCGGTACCAAGGTCACCACCAAGCTGGTGCCCAAGGTGGTCAACGGCGCGCGCTCCTCCACCGGGATGGTCCGCGAGGTCGGCAAGAGCCAGCTCGTCCGGCACATCGGCGACGCCACCCGCGGCAGCGCCGTCCGGACCACCCAGGCCGCGGAGCGGGGCGCCGACCTGGTCACCGAGTTCAAGGCGCTGCCCGGCCTCGGCAACCGGATGAAGCTCGCCTGGGAGACCCACGTCGGGGTCACCGCGGGCGAGACCCTGGTCGAGGGCTTCAAGACCAGCAAGCTGGCCCAACTCCCGGTGCTGCGCGACATACCGTCGCTCAAGGCGGCGATCCGCGCCGACGGATCGCTCGACCCGATGTCCTGGTGGTCGCGCGGCCCGCTCGTCGTCCCGCAGCTGCCGGGCATCGTCACCGACGTCCGCGACGCCGTGAAGGGGGAGTAGATGTACGGCCACGCCGCTGTGCCCCTGCCGCCCTCGGCCGGGCCGAGGTCCAGGCTGGGCCTGCTCCTCTGGCTCCCGGTCCAGGTCGTCTGGGTGCCGGTCGACACCCTGCTCCGGCTGCTGGTGATGCCCTTCCTGGAACTGAGCTCGTTCCTCACCGACGGCGAACGGCCCGACGCCGAGTCGCTCAGATTCGCCCTCCGCCCGCTGACCCGCTGGGTCGGACCGGTACGCCTGGTCCGGGAGTGGGGCACGGACCCGGCCCGCCGGGACGCGCACATGAACCGGCTCTGCTCCGCGGCGCTACGGGCGTACGGGCCGAACGGCCTGCGCCGGTGGTCCACCTGGCGGTACGGCGTGCTGGGGGACGCCGTGGTGATCTCGCCGAAGGACTACCGGGGCCTGACCGCCGAGCGGATCCACGCGATCGCGGCCTCCCGCGGCCTGCGAGCCCGGTCCGCCGGACCGTCGGGGGTCAGCCTGACCCCCACCGGATGGGTTTCGAAGTAGGAGGCAGGCCATGACCGACACCAGAGGCGAGACGGGACCCGGGCCGCAGCGCGGCTTCGACTTCGACGTCCCGGTGCACTTCCACGACCTGGGCATGCACCTCACCGACGAGCAGCGCTGGGCGCATCTCTCCGAGGTGGCCGCCGAGATCTGGTCCGGCGGCACCGGGTACCAGCGGAAGACCGTCCAGCGGCTGTACGCCGACCTGGCCGGTGCCGCTGCCGCCGACGGCGCGAGCTACGCCGGGATCTGCATGTTCGCCACCGAGGACGACCGGGTCAGCAGTGCGTCGCTGATCGTGCGCAGCGAGACCATCGAACCCGCGGACGTGGAGACCGTCGCCTCCGTGCTGCACGAGACGCTCTCGCTCAACCCCGACTGCGACGTCTACCGCACCGAGGTCGAGGCGGGACCCGCGATCGTGCGGTTCACCGGTATCCAGTGGACACCGCCCCCGGCCGCCGAGGGCGCACCACGGCCCGCCGCGATACCCATGGCGCAGATCGACGTCCACCTGCCGCTGCCCGAGGTCTCCTCGCTGCTGGTGATGTCGCTGACCACGCCCTCGCTCCCGGACCTGCCGCACTACGTCGCCCTGCTCTGTGAACTCGCCGAGAGCGTCCGACTCCTGGACGACGAGCCGGACCGGCAGCCCACCGGGAGCGAAGCCAGGATCCAGGCCGCCTTCGGATGAGACGCAGGGAGGCGGAAGCTCGGTGAAGGGGGCCGCGCGAGACATCGGTGATGATCTCGCGCGGCCCCGGCACTGCTCCGACTACCTGGCCGGGCCGGCCACCGCGACGATCGGCTTCGACACCGGCGTACCCGAACCGTCGCGGCGCGGGTCGCGCTCCGGCAGGTCCACCGGAGCCCCGCCGGCCGCCGAGGCCAGCGCCGGAGCCGGACCCGCCCAGGCGAAGGCCAGCGCACTCTCGCCACGAAGGAAGCGCTGGCAGCGCACCCCGCCCGTCGCCCGGCCCTTGCGCGGGTACTGCTCGAACGGCGTCACCTTCCAGCTGGACTGCACCTCGCCCGCCAGCGTCCCCGGGGAGCCCGCGACCGAGACCACCACCGCGTCCGCGGCCGGGTCCACCGCCGTGAACGAGATGACCCGCGCCCCGTCCGAGAGCTTGATGCCGGCCATGCCGCCCGCCGGGCGGCCCTGCGGACGCACCTGGCCCGCCGGGTAGCGCAGCAACTGCGCGTCCGAGGCGATGAAGACCAAGTCCTCCTCGCCGGTGCGCAGCTCCACCGCGCCGACCAGCTCGTCACCCTCCCTGAGGGCGATCACCTCGAACTCGTCCTTGTTCGCGGGCCATTCGGGCACCACCCGCTTCACCACGCCCTGCACCGTGCCCAGCGCGAGCCCCGGCGAGGACTCGTCCAGCGTGGTCAGCGCCAGCGCCCGCTCGCCCTCGTCGAGCCGCAGGAACTCGCCCACCGCGGCGCCGCCGGACAGCGACAGCGAGGGCGCCGGCGGCAGCGCCGGCAGGTCGATCACCGGCAGCCGCAGCACCCGGCCGAGTGACGTCACCACACCCACGTCGCCCCGCGCCGTGGCCGGCACCGCCGAGACGATCACGTCGTGCTTCGAGCGCTTCCCCACGGGCTCCGCCAAGTCCAGCGGCTCACTGTCCATCGTCCGCGCCAGCAGGCCGGTGGCGGACAGCAGCACCCGGCACGGGTCGTCCGCCACCTCCAGCGGCACCGACAGCGCCGCACTCGGCACCGCCCCCGCCTCCAGCAGCACCGTGCGCCGCTCGGTGCCGAACTGCTTGGCCACCGCACCCAGTTCGCCCGACACCACGCCGCGCAGCTTGGTGTCCGACTCCAGGATCTCGGTCAGCTCGGCGATCTCGGTGTTCAGCTTGCGCTGCTCGTCCTCCAGCTCCACCCGGTCGAACCGGGTCAGTCGGCGCAGCGGAGTGTCCAGGATGTACGAAGTCTGAGTCTCCGACAGCGAGAAACGCTCGATCAGCCGCTCCTTCGCCTGCGCCGCGTTGTCGCTGTTGCGGATGATCGCGATGACCTCGTCGATGTCGACCAGCGCCACCAGCAGGCCCTCGACCAGGTGCAGCCGCTCCTGCCGCTTGCCGCGCCGGAACTCGCTGCGCCGGCGGACCACCTCGAAGCGGTGGTCGACGTAGACCTCGAGCAGCTCCTTCAGACCGAGCGTCAGCGGCTGGCCGTCGACCAGGGCGACGTTGTTGATGCCGAAGGTCTCCTCCATCGGCGTCAACTTGTAGAGCTGCTCCAGCAGCGCCTCCGGGACGAAACCGTTCTTCACCTCGATCACCAGGCGGAGACCGTGCTCACGGTCCGTCAGGTCCTTGACATCCGCGATGCCCTGGAGCTTCTTCGAGCCCACCAGGTCCTTGATCTTGGCGATCACCTTCTCCGGGCCCACCGTGTACGGCAGTTCGGTGACCACGATCCCCTTGCGGCGCGCGGTGACGTTCTCGATCGAGGCCGTCGCGCGGATCTTGAAGGTGCCGCGGCCCGAGGCGTACGCGTCCCGGATGCCCGAGAGCCCCACGATCCGCCCGCCCGTCGGCAGGTCCGGACCCGGGATGAAACGCATCAGCGTCTCCAGGTCCGCGTTCGGGTGCTTGATCAGGTGCCGGGCGGCGGCCACCACCTCGGAGAGGTTGTGCGGCGGCATGTTGGTCGCCATGCCCACCGCGATCCCCGAGGCGCCGTTCACCAGCAGGTTCGGGAAGGCCGCGGGCAGCACCAGCGGCTCCTGCTCGCTGCCGTCGTAGTTCGGCCCGAAGTCGACGGTGTCCTCGTGGATCGACTCCACCATCGCCATCGACGCCGCCGTCAGCCGCGACTCGGTGTACCGCATCGCGGCCGGCGGGTCGTCGTTGCCCAGCGAACCGAAGTTCCCGTGGCCGTCGATCAGCGGCAGCCGCATCGAGAACGGCTGCGCCATGCGCACCACGGAGTCGTAGATCGACGCGTCACCGTGCGGGTGCAGCCGGCCCATCACCTCGCCGACCACACGGGCGCACTTCACATGCGCCCGGTCGGGACGCAGGCCCATCTCGTTGGCCTGGTACAGGATTCGGCGGTGCACCGGCTTCATGCCGTCGCGGGCGTCCGGCAGGGCACGCGAGTAGATGACCGAGTAGGCGTACTCCAGGAAGGAACCCTGCATCTCGTCGACCACATCGACGTCGAGGATCCGCTCCTCGAAATCTCCGGGCGGCGGGGTGGGCGAACTACGGCGGGCCATCGCGGCGGGGCTCCCTTGTGTCTGGTTGTCGGCTGCTCGGTCGGCTGCGTGGATCCTGTGATAACTGACTCAAACCGTACGAGGGCACGGCGCCCCCCATTGTGGACCCTCCCGCTGACAGCAACTGTCAAGGGCTACCCGCAGCCCTTCCCCCGGCCGCACTTCCGCCCCTGGCGAACGCCCCGAGAACACGGACACATCCCCGCCCTTCGCGCGTTGGACCACAATGGGGACACGGTACGTACCCCCCGACCAGCAGTCGAAGACGGGAAGGACCCCAACGCATGGCCAACCCGGCCCCCGCCGCATCCCAAGGCCTCGCCATCACCGAACACCGCCTGGCCAACGGCCTGCGCGTCGTGCTCTCCGAGGACCACCTCACCCCCGTCACCGCCGTCTGTCTCTGGTACGACGTGGGCTCCCGCCACGAGGTCAAGGGCCGCACCGGCCTCGCCCACCTCTTCGAGCACCTGATGTTCCAGGGCTCCGCCAACGTCTCCAACAACGGCCACTTCGAACTGGTCCAGGGCGCCGGCGGCTCCCTCAACGGCACCACCAGCTTCGAGCGCACCAACTACTTCGAGACCATGCCAGCCCACCAGCTGGAGCTCGCCCTCTGGCTGGAGGCCGACCGCATGGGCTCCCTGCTCGCCGCGCTCGACGAGACCTCCATGGAGAACCAGCGCGACGTCGTCAAGAACGAGCGCCGCCAGCGCTATGACAACGTCCCGTACGGCACCGCCTTCGAGAAGCTCACCGCGCTCTCCTACCCGGACGGTCACCCGTACCACCACACCCCCATCGGCTCGATGGCCGACCTGGACGCCGCCACCCTCGAGGACGCGCGCGAGTTCTTCCGCACCTACTACGCGCCCAACAACGCCGTCCTCGCCATCGTCGGCGACCTCGACCCCGAGCAGACCATCGCCTGGGTCGAGAAGTACTTCGGCACCATCCCGGCCCACAGCGGCAAGCAGCCCCCGCGTGACGGCAGCCTCCCCGAGACCATCGGCCGCGAGATCCGCGAGACCGTCGAGGAGGACGTGCCCTCCCGCGCGCTGATGGCCTCCTACCGGCTCCCGCACGACGGCACCCGTGAGGCCGACGCCGCCGATCTCGCCCTCACCATCCTGGGCTCCGGCGAGTCCAGCCGGCTCTACAACCGCCTGGTGCGCCGTGACCGCACGGCCGTTGCCGCCGGGTTCGGCATGCTCCGCCTCGCCGGTGCACCCTCGCTCGGCTGGCTCGACGTCAAGACCTCGGGCGACGCCACCATCCAGCAGATCGAGACCGCCGTCGACGAGGAGCTCACCCGCTTCGCCGCCGAGGGCCCCACCGCCGAGGAACTCGAGCGCGCCCAGGCCCAGATCGAGCGCGAATGGCTCGACCGGCTCACCACCGTCGCCGGCCGCGCCGACGAACTCTGCCGCTACGCCGTCCTGTTCGGCGACCCCAAGCTGCTGAACGCCGCGCTCGCCAAGGTCCTCGACGTCACCGCCGAGGAGGTCAGGGCCGTCGCCGCCGCCCGGCTGCGGCCCGACAACCGGGCCGTCCTGGTCTACGAGCCGACCACCACCGCCGACAACGACCAGAACGAGGAGGCGGCGGAATGACCGACCACACCCCGACCATGACCTTCCACCCCCAGCCCACCCCCGGCACCCCGACCCCGTGGGCCTTCCCGGCACCCGAGCGCGCCGCCCTCGGCAACGGGCTCACCGTGCTGCACTGCCACCGCCCGGGCCAGCAGTTGGTCGCCGTCGAAGTCCTCCTCGACGCCCCGCTCGCCGTCGAACCGGCCGGCCTCGACGGCATCGCGGGCATCCTCGCCCGCGCCTTCAGCGAGGGCACCGACACGCTCGACGCCGAGCAGTTCGCCGGCGAGCTCGAACGCGCCGGCGCCACCCTCGACGCCCACGCCGACCACCCCGGCATCCGGGTCTCCCTGGAGGTCCCCGCCTCCCGGCTGGAGCGCGGCCTCACCCTGCTCGCCGACGCGCTGCGCGCCCCCGCCCTCCCCGAGGACGAGATCGACCGCCTGGTCGCCAACCGCCTCGACGAGATCGTCCACGAGCTGGCCAACCCCGCCCGCCGGGCCGCAAAGGCCTTCTACGCCACGCTCTTCGACGAGACCGACCGGCTCTCCCGCCCGCGCAGCGGCACCGCCGAGACCGTCAAGAACGTCACCCGGGCCGCCGTCCACGCCTTCTACCAGGCCCACATCCGGCCCGCCACCAGCACCGTGGTGGTCGTCGGCGACCTCTCCGGCACCGACCTGCTGCCGCTGCTCGAGAGCACCCTCGGCGCCTGGACGGGCAGCACCGCCGAGCGCAGCGTGCACGCCCCGGTCACCGCCGACGACACCGGCCGCGTCGTGATCGTCGACCGGCCCGGCTCGGTGCAGACCCAGCTGCTCATCGGCCGCATCGGACCCGACCGCCACGACTCCCGCTGGGCCGCCCAGATCCTCGGCACCTACTGCCTGGGGGGCACCCTGACCTCTCGCCTCGACAAGGTCCTGCGCGAGGAGAAGGGCTACACCTACGGCGTCCGCGCCTTCGCCCAGCCGCTGCGCTCCGCCGCCGACGGCAGCGGCCGTGCCCTGCTCGCCATCAGCGGCTCGGTGGACACCGCGTCCACCGCCCCCGCGCTGGCGGACACCTGGACCATCCTGCGCACCCTGGCCGCCGAGGGTCTCACCGACAGCGAGCGCGACGAGGCCGTCCAGTACCTGGTCGGGGTCGCCCCGCTCAAGTACGAGACCGCGGCCTCCGTCGCCGTGACCCTCGCCGACCAGGTCGAGCAGGGCCTGCCCGACGACCACCAGGCCGAGATCTACCGGCAGCTCGCGGCCCTCCCGACCGCCGCCGCCACCGAGGCCGTCGTCGCCGCCTTCCCGCCCGACCGCCTGGTCGCCGTCCTGGTCGGCGACGCCGCCGCCATCGCCGACCAGGTCAGGGAACTCGGCATCGGCGAGGTCACCGTCCTCACCTCCTGACCGCTGCCCGCCGGTGGGCCCGATGGAGCATCAGCTCCGCCGGGCCCACTCGCGTTTATCCGCTTGCGCCCTCCCCGGCCGGCGTGGATAGATATCCACCGCAGCACGGAACACCCGGCACGGCAGGAGAGGAGGCGATCACCATGCGGGTCGAGCCCACCATGTACCGGCGCTCCCCACGATCGCGCTATCTCCGCCGCCGCCCTGCCTGAGCGCCGACGCTCTCTTCGGACTTCCCCGAGCCACGCCGGAAGCTTCGCGTGGCACCACACCACACCCAGGCTCGAACCAACCGACCTTTGGAGGTCGTGCAACCATGTCGTACACCGAGGTACCCGGCATCCGTGTCCCGATCCGGATGTGGACCGACCCGGCCACCGTCGAGGGCCAGGCCCTGCAGCAGCTGCGCAACATCAGCTCCCTGCCCTGGCTGCACGGCCTCGCCGTGATGCCCGACGTCCACCTCGGGAAGGGCGCCACCGTCGGCTCCGTCATCGCCATGAAGGGCGCGGTCTGCCCGGCGGCGGTCGGAGTGGACATCGGCTGCGGAATGAGCGCCGTCAAGACCTCGCTGACCACCGAGGACCTGCCGGACGACCTGTCGCGGCTGCGCTCCAGGATCGAGCAGATGATCCCGGTGGGCCGGGGCATGCACTCCGACCCGGTCGACCCGCGCAAGCTGCACGGTCTGGCGACCGCCGGGTGGGACGACTTCTGGCAGCGCTTCGACGGCATCGCGTCCGAGGTGCGGTGGAAGCGGGAGCGGGCCGCGCAGCAGATGGGAACGCTCGGCTCGGGCAACCATTTCATCGAGTTCTGCCTGGACGAGACCGGGACCGTCTGGCTGATGCTGCACTCCGGATCGCGCAACATCGGCAAGGAGCTGGCGGAGCACCACATGGGTGTCGCCCGTTCGCTTCCGCACAACCAGGGCCTGGTCGACCGCGACCTCGCGGTCTTCATCGCGGACACTCCGCAGATGCGGGCCTACCGCGAGGACCTGTTCTGGGCGCAGGAGTACGCCAAGAACAACCGGGCGATCATGATGGCGCTCTTCCAGGACGTCGTCCGCCGCGAGTTCCCGAAGGCGAAGGTCGCCTTCGACGAGGTGATCAGCTGCCACCACAACTACGTGGCGGAGGAGCGCTACGACGGAGCCGACCTGCTGGTGACCCGCAAGGGCGCGATCAGGGCGGGCTCCGGTGATCTGGGGATCATCCCGGGCTCGATGGGCACCGGTTCGTACATCGTCCGCGGTCTCGGCAACGAGGCGGCCTTCAACTCGGCGTCGCACGGCGCGGGCCGGAAGATGAGCCGCACCGCCGCGAAGAAGCGCTTCACCACACAGGACCTCGTGGAGCAGACCAAGGGCGTGGAGTGCCGCAAGGACGCCGGGGTCGTCGACGAGATCCCCGGCGCCTACAAGCCGATCGAGCGGGTGATGGCTCAGCAGAAGGACCTGGTCGAGGTGGTCGCACACCTCAAGCAGGTGGTCTGCGTCAAGGGCTGAACCGTGGGGCCGGGGTGCGCCGGGGCGCACCCCGGCCCCACTCGTGCGGGCCCCCGGTGCCGCTCACCCCGCCGCCAGGCGGAAGCTGACGGTGCCGAAGGTGACCAGATCACCGGGGCGGACCCGGACGGCGCCGATGATGCGCAGGCCGTTGACGTGGGTGCCGTTGGTGGAGCCCAGGTCGTGGAGGGTCCAACCACCGTCGTGGTGGCGGAGTTCGGCGTGCTGACGGGAGACCGAGCTGTCGGTGAGGCGGAGGTCGGAGCCGGGGATGCGGCCTATCCGGACGGGCTGGTCGCCGGGGGCGGGGAGGCAGAGACCGGGGGCCTGCTCGGTCCGCCAGGCGCCGCGGAGGCGGGCGCGGAAGGCGGAGAGCCCGCCGACGGCGCGCAGCAGCAGACCGGGCAGCCTGCCGCCCTGGGGCAGGTCGCTGAGGACGGCGTCGAGTTCGGCCCGACTGCGGGCGTTCAGGACGAGTTCGAGCCGGCCCAGGAAGGTGTCGTGGGACAGCCGGCCGCTGCCGACGCCATCACGCAGGACGGAGACCGCATGGTCCCGCTCGGCCTCGGTCGGCCGGGGGACCTGGGTGCGGATCTCTGGAAGTGCCATGTGGAAATTGTCGGTTGTCGCGGTGTGAGGTGTCCAGAACTCGGCCGGGCGCCCGGTGCGGGTGGCGGGAGGGTGCGAGCCTCGCGGCTGACGGGCCGCCGGGCGACCAGCGGGGCCCTTCGCGATGAACGGCGGGCGGCGACCGTCGAGTCGCGTAGGCGCTGGACCCGGCCTGGAGCTCAGCCGGCGGGCCGGGAGGCGGTGCCCACGCCGGACGAACCGGGAGTCGAGCAGGGGCCGCCCGGCGACGGCAGTGCGTACCGGGTCGGCGGGGCGCCTCGACGGTGGGTCCGTCCGACTCACCCGAGATGGGAGTGTCTCCACCGATGGGGAGGAATATCACCATTCCGGGCGGACCGGATTCCGGGCGGACCGGCAGAATGGCTGGGTGGACTACCAGCAGTTGTTGCACGACGTGATGGAGACGGCCCGCCGGGCTCCCGCGCGAGGTCGGCCGGCGGATTACATACCTGCGTTGGCGGAGGCGAACCCCGAGTCGTTCGGGATGGCCCTGGCCACCATGGACGGTGAGGTGTACGGGGCGGGGGACTGGGAGCAGCCGTTCTCGATCCAGAGCGTCTCCAAGCTGTTCACGCTGGCGCTGGCGCTGGCGGAGGGCGGCGACGACCTGTGGCACCGGGTGGGGCGGGAGCCGTCGGGCAACCCGTTCAACTCGCTGGTCCAGCTGGAGACCGAGGCCGGTATCCCGCGCAATCCGTTCATCAACGCGGGTGCGCTGGTGGTGACGGACCGCCTGCTGGAGCTGACCGGTGACGCGGCGGGTGCGGTGCGGGAGTTCCTGCGCGCGGAGTCGGGGAACGCGACCATCGGTACGGATGACACGGTGGCGGCCTCGGAGGCGCGCAGCGGCCACCGGAACGCGGCGCTGGCGCACTTCATCGCGAGTTACGGCAATCTGCGCAACCCGGTGGACAGCGTGCTGGCCCACTACTACGCGCACTGCGCGACCGCGGCGAGCTGCCGGGACCTGGCGCTGGCCGGACGCTTCCTGGCCCGGCACGGTCTGCGGGCGGACGGCTCGCGACTGCTGACGCGCAGTGAGGCGAAGCGGATCAATGCGGTGCTGCTGACCTGCGGGACGTACGACGCGGCAGGTGAGTTCGCGTACCGGGTCGGACTGCCCGGCAAGAGCGGGGTCGGCGGCGGAGTGCTGGCGGTGCTGCCGGGGCGGGGCGCGGTGTGCGTGTGGAGCCCTGGGCTGGATGCGGCGGGGAACTCGGTGCTGGGCGTGGCGGCGCTGGACGCGCTGACCACTGTGACGGGCTGGTCGGTGTTCTGACCTGCCGGAACGTTTCTGCCGACGGGACGGCCGGGTGGCGGGGCTGACCACCGGGGTCGGCCCCGCCGCGCAGGAACGTGGTGGACCCGAGAGAGCGTGCAGCCGCCGGGCTCCGGAAGGGTCCGGTGCCCGGCGGTGGCACGCCCGGGCGCCGGTGCCGCCCGGATCAGGCGGCGGGCAGCTCGTCGAGGCCCTCCTGGACCAGCTTGGCGAGACGGTCCAGGGCACCCTCGGCACCCTCGGCGTCGGAGGCGAGCACGACCGCGTCGCCGCCCTGGGCGCCGAGGCCCAGCAGGGCCAGCATGGAAGCGGCGTTCACCGGGTTCCCGCCTTCCTTGGCGATGGTGACCGGCACACCGACGGCGGTCGCCGCGCGGACGAAGACGGAGGCGGGACGGGCGTGCAGGCCCTCGACCCAACCGATGGTGACGCGGCGCTCAGCCATGAGACGTGCCTTTCAGGTGGTGCTGGGTGACCATGTTGTCTAGACCAGTGTTGCATGCGCGGGATGCTCCCGTGCCGGGTGTCCCGGACCTGAGACCGACCCGAGACCGACCCGCGCCGTCCGGGCCCGGCCGGCGACGGGCGGACCCGGTGAACGACTGCCCAGCGGCGGCTGCGCCACACCACACACCCGGTGCCGACCCGGGCCGTTCGGCCCCATCCGGCCGGGCCGGTACGGCCGGAGCCAAGCGGCCCGCCGCCGGATAACCTGACGAATGTGGACGACCCCCGGCCCTCGCAGCCGCCCAGCGCGCAACCCCCCGCCGACGCGGCCCGGCCCGGCGCCGAGCAGCCGAAGGCAGCCGCCCGGCCTGCCGAGGACCGGCAGGGCTACCCCCAGCACTGGGAGGCCGACGTCCTGCTGCGCGACGGCGGCACCGCCAGGATCCGGCCGATCACCCCGGCCGACGCCGACCGGCTGGTGGAGTTCTACGAGCAGGTCTCCGACCAGTCGAAGTACTTCCGGTTCTTCGCGCCCTACCCCCGCCTGTCCGACAAGGACGTCAGGCGGTTCACACACCACGACTACGTCAACCGGGTCGGTCTGGCCGCCGTGGTCAGGGACCGCTTCATCGCCACCGTCCGCTACGACCGGATCGACTCCGAGGGCCGTCCCTCCTCCGCGGGCACCGACGCCGAGGTGGCCTTCCTGGTGCAGGACGCGCACCACGGCCGGGGTGTGGCCTCCGCGCTGCTGGAGCACATCGCGGCGGTCGCCCAGGAGCGCGGCATCCGCCGGTTCACCGCCGAGGTGCTGCCGGAGAACCGCAAGATGGTGAAGGTCTTCACCGACGCCGGGTACGTCCAGCGGCGCAGCTTCGCCGACGGCGTGGTCCACCTGGAGTTCGACCTGGAGCCGACCGCAGCCTCGCTGGCGGTGATGCGGGCCCGCGAGCACCGCGCCGAGGCCAGGTCCGTGCAGCGGCTGCTCACCCCGCGCTCGGTGGCCGTCCTCGGGGTCTCCCGGAACCCGCAGTCGGTCGGCCGGGCGCTGCTGCGCAACCTCGCCGGCTTCCAGGGGCCGGTGTACGCGGTGAACCGCAGGGCCCCGCGCGGCACCGAGCTGGAGGGGGTGCCCACCCACTGCTCGCTGTCGGAGATCGAGGGCCCGGTCGATCTGGCGGTGATCGCGGTGCCCCAGGAGGCCGTGCCCGGGGCGGTCGCCGAGTGCGGCGCGCACGGTGTGCAGGGCCTGGTGGTGGTGACCGCCGGGTACGCCGAGACGGGCCCGGAGGGCCGCGACCGCCAGCGCGCGCTGGTCCGCCAGGCCCGGGCCGCCGGGATGCGGGTGATCGGCCCGAACGCCTTCGGCCTGCTCAACACCGACCCCGCTCACCCGCTCAACGCCTCGCTGGCCCCCATGCTGCCCGCGCGCGGTCCGTTCGGACTGTTCTGCCAGTCCGGGGCGATCGGGGTGGGGCTGCTGGAGGCCGCCCACCGCCGGGGCATGGGCATCTCCTCCTTCGCCTCGGTCGGCAATCGGGCGGACGTCTCGGGCAACGACTGGCTGCAGTACTGGGAGGAGGACCCGGCCACCGAGGTGGTGCTGCTCTACCTGGAGTCCTTCGGCAACCCGCGAAAGTTCACCCGGATCGCCCGCCGGCTGGCCCAGAGCAAGCCGGTGGTGGTGATCAAGGGAGCCCGGCACACCGGCAGCCTGCCGCCCGGGCACGCCGTCCAGCCTGCCGCCGGCGGACTGCGGGACGCCACGGTGGACGCGCTCTTCCAGCAGGCCGGGGTGCTCCGGGTGGGCACCATCACCGAACTGTTGGACACCGGCGAACTGCTCGCCGCCCAGCCTCTCCCGGCCGGCGACCGGGTGGCCGTGGTCGGCAACTCCGACTCGCTCGGCCTGGTCACCTATGACGCCTGCCTGAGCGCCGGGCTGCGCCCGCGCACCCCGGTTGACCTCACCACCGCCGCCACCGGGGAGAACTTCCGGATCGCGCTGGAGACCGCGCTGGCCGACCCGGACGTGGACGCGGTGGTCGCCGTCGCCATCCCGCCGATCGCCGCGCAGACCGCGATCAGCCCCGATTCGGGTGCCGACGAGCCGGAGTTCGCCGAGGGGATCACCGAAGCGGGCGCACGGGCGGCCGAGTTGGGCAAGCCGCTGCTGCTGGTACACCTGGCGCTGACCGAACTGCCGCGGCGGCTGCGGCTGGTGGGCATCCCGGCCTACCCGCGGCCGGAGCGGGCCGTGACGGCGCTCACCCAGGCCGTCCACTACACCCAGTGGCGCCGCCGCACCGCGGAGGCCGAGCAGACCGCCCGGGTACCCGAGTTCGACCGGATCGACGAGGCCGGGGCCCGCGTGCTGATCGCCGAGGCGCTGCGGACCGGTGCCACCGCCGAACCGTCCCGCGTCGCCGGCCGGGGCCCCGCGCGCCGCACCTCCGCTCCCACCCAGGCCGGCCCCGCGCGGATCACGCTCCCCGACGACCAGGCCGCCGCACTGCTCGCCCACTACGGCATCGACGTCGTGCCGACACTGCCCGCGCCCGACGAGGAGAGCGCCGCCCTGGCCGCCGCCGCCCTCGGCTACCCGGTCGCGCTCAAGGCCACCGCCGAGCACCTGCGCCACCGCCCCGACCTCGGCAGCGTCCGGCTCGACCTGACCGGCGAGCCGGGGCTGCGCCGCGCCTACCACGAACTGGACGCGCTGCTCGGTGGTGCCGAGACGGTCCGCCCGGTGGTGCAGCGGCTCGCCCCGCGCGGTGTGGACACCGTGATCGGCGCCACGGTGGACCCGGCGGTCGGCGCGATCCTCTCCTTCGGACTGGCCGGGGCCCCGGCCGAACTGCTGGGCGACGTCGCCCACCGGTTGATCCCGGCCACCGACCAGGACGTCGCCTCGCTGATCCGCGAGGTCCGCGCCGCTCCGCTGCTGTTCGGCTGGCGCGGCGCGGTGCCGGTGGACACCGACGCGCTGGAGGAACTGCTGCTGCGGGTCTCCCGGCTGGTCGACGACCTTCCCGAAGTCGCCTCGGTGGATCTCGAACCCGTGGTCGTCGCCCCGCACGGCCTTGCGGTCCTGGAGGCGTGCGTGCGGATCGCCCCGCTCCCCGTCCGCACCGATCTGGGCCCGCGAGCCATGAGCACCCTGTAACCTTCCTTGGTTGCGCCCACCAGTTCTCCCACGGGCGCGGAAGGCCGATCGCTCGGCTCAGTGCCGACCGCCTCGTCGGCGGGACATGCCAGGATGGAGCTATGGCGAAGACCGGTACCACCACCACGCAGGACCTGCGCTCAGCGATCGAGCGCAGCGGTTACTACCCCGCCCTGGTGTCCGAGGCCGTCGAGGCCGCGGTGGGTCCCGAGCCGATCACCTCGTACCTGGTGCACCAGGAGACCACCTTCGACGCCAACGAGGTGCGCCGGCACGTGACGGTGCTGGTGCTCACCCCGTCCAGGTTCGTGGTCAGCCACACCGACGAACAGTCCGGCGACGCCACCAGCCCGGTGCCCTACGCCACCACCTCCACCGAGTGCGTCCGGATCGACCGGATCAACTCCGTGGTGCTCAGCCGCATGGTGGCCAACCCCGAGACGTACACGCCCGGCACGATGCCCCGCGAGGTGGTGCTGACCATCGGCTGGGGCGCCGTCCAGCGGCTCGACCTGGAGCCGGCCGGCTGCTCCGACCCCAACTGCGAGGCCGACCACGGCTACACCGGCTCGGCCACCGCCGACGACCTGTCGCTGCGGGTCAGCGAGGCCGGGGACGGCCCGGAGACGGTGGCCCAGGCCCTGATCTTCGCGCGCGCCCTGTCCGAGGCGACCATCGCCAACCGGGCCTGAGGCGCACGTCACCCATGTCGCACCTGGACTACGACTCCTTCGAGATCCTCGACCCCTCCGGCGCCCCCGTACCGGCGTACGGGCACGGTTCGCTGGCCGACCTGCTGCCCGCCGTGGCGGCCGGGCTCGGCGTACCCGGTTTCCGGAGCGGGCTGCCGCTGGTCCCGGCCGACCGGGTCTGCGTGTTCCTGGTCGACGGCATGGGCTGGGAGCTGATCGGGCGTCACCCCGAGTGGGCGCCGTTCCTCAACTCGCTGATGGCGGGCGGTCGGCCGATCACCGCCGGGTTCCCGTCCACCACCGCCACCTCGCTGGCCTCGGTCGGCACCGGCCTCACCCCCGGTGTGCACGGGCTGGCCGGCTACACCGTGGCGGTGCCCGGCGCCGGTCATCTGATGAACCAGCTCCGCTGGCAGCCGTACGTCGAGCCGGGCGACTGGCAGCCGTACCCGACCGTTTTCGAGCAGGCCGACGCGGCCGGGGTGGCGACCTGCCAGGTCTCCTCCCCGCTGTTCGCGCAGACCCCGCTCACCCGGGTCGCGCTCTCCGGCGGCACCTTCCTCGGCCGCACCACCGCCGAGGAGCGGATGGACGTCTCCGCCCGGTGGCTGGCCGAGCACGACCGGGCCCTCGTCTACACCTACGTCAGCGAACTCGACGCCGCGGGCCACCGCTACGGGGTCGACTCCGACGAGTGGCGCCTGACCCTGAACACCGTGGACCGCCTCGTCCAGCGGCTCGCCGAACAACTCCCGCCGCGCTCCGCGCTGTACGTCACGGCCGACCACGGCATGATCGACATCGTCCCGGAGAACCGGATCGACTTCGACGAGGACTGGGAGCTCAGCGCGGGCGTCGCCCTGCTCGGCGGCGAGGGCCGGGCCCGGCACGTCTACGCGGTGCCCGGCGCGGCCGACGACGTGCTCACGGTCTGGAGCGAGGTGCTCGGTGACCGGATGTGGGTGGCCGGCCGGGACGAGGCGATAGCCAATGGCTGGTTCGGCCCGGTGGTCGACGACCGGGTCTACCATCGGATCGGCGACGTGGTCGCCGCGGCCCGGGACGACATCGCGGTGATCGCCTCCCGCACCGAGCCCGGCGAGTCCTCGATGATCGGCCTGCACGGCTCGATGACCCCGGTGGAGCAGCTGGTGCCGCTGCTCGAAGTCCGCGCCTGAACCGCCCCCACCCGTAGTCTTCCGAAAGGCCTCCGCTCCACCCATGGCTGACCTGGTGTTCTTCTCCGGCACGATGGACTGCGGCAAGTCGACGCTCGCCCTCCAGCTCGACCACAACCACGCCGCCCGCGGCCGCAAGGGGATCATCTTCTCCCGCCATGACCGGGCTGGCGCCTCCACCATCTCCAGCCGCCTGGGCCTGCGTGCCGACGCCGTCGAGGTCACCGAGGACTTCGACTTCCACGCCTACGTGGTCCAGCTGCTCTCGGCGGGCGGCAAGGTCGACTATCTGATCTGCGACGAGGCCAACTTCTACGCCGCCGAGCAGGTCGACCAACTCGCCCGTGTGGTCGACGAGTTGGGCATCGACGTGTTCACCTTCGGGATCACCACCGACTTCCGCACCAAGCTCTTCCCCGGCTCCCAGCGCCTGATCGAGCTCGCCGACCGGGTGGAGATCCTCCAGGTCGAGGCACTCTGCTGGTGCGGCGCCCGGGCCACCCACAACGCCCGAACCGTCGGCGGCGTGATGGTGGTCGAGGGTGCACAGGTCGTGGTCGGCGACATCGCCGTCAGCGAGAGCGAGGTCGGCTACGAGGTGCTCTGCCGCCGCCACCACCGACGCCGCCTCACCGCCGCGGCCGCCCGCACCTCGGTCCTCTCCCCGGACGTCCTCCCCTTCGAGGAGCAGCGCGCCTGAAGTCAGGGGGCGCAGGCGGTTCCCCGGGTACGACGGGGAGCGGTGCCCCGGTGGCGGGCCGGTCGCACGGCCCGCCCGGGCCGCGTCCGGTCGGTCAGGGGAGTTGGACGACCGAGAAGCGCCCGCCCTGCGGGTCGGCCAGCCTGGCCACCCGCCCGGCCGGTCCGTCGTGCGGGGCCACCAGCACCGAACCGCCCAGTGCCACGGCCTGAGCTGCCGTCAACTCGACGTCGGTGACCGCGAAGTGCACCCGCCACCGCGGCGGACCGTCCCTGAGATCGGTGCTGTGCCGGATGTCCGCCATCGCTGCCACCGCCTGCTGCTGCGGCACGCTCGGCCCGAACACCAGGCGGTAGAACGCGGTGGCCGACTGCTCGTCAGCGGTGAGCAGTTCGCTCCAGGCGGGCGCGCCGGGCTCGTCCACCACCTCCCAGCCGAGGTGCTCCTCGCCCTGCCAGAGGCCGAACACCGCACCCCACACATCGGCGGCGATCGCCAGCCGTCCGGCCCGCTCGGCCTGCAACGGCCCGACCGCGACCGTGCCGCCGCACTCGCGGATCCGCTGCGAGACCAGGTCGGCGTCGTCCACCGCGAAGTACGTCGTCCATTCCACGGGGCGGCCGGGACCGGGAGGAGTGACACCGATTCCGGCGACCTTGGCACCGTGCAGGGTGGCCCGCGCGTAGGAGCCGAGATGGATCGGGCCCGGCGTGAACTCCCAGTCCAGCAGGGCTCCGTAGAAGGCCGTGGCCCCCTGGTGGTCGCTGGTCATCAGGCTCACCCAGCAGGGCGTTCCCTGGGCCAACCGCACCGTCACCGCAGTCATCGCGTACCTCCTCGCCGGGGGCGGTCGGCGGGGCCGCCGCGCGTCCCACGGTGATCGTTCCACCTTTTGCCCGCCGCAATCGGCTGACCGCGCGGCGTGAGTAGGCAAAGACCGTACAAAGAGCGGAGTCGCGCGGGTCACAATGGCTGCATGACAGCCGAACCCACTGATGGCTTGGACCAGGAGCGCCCGCTCGGCACCTCTCCGCTGATCTCCGTCGGCGAGTTGGCGACGGCCCTCGACTCCGCGGACCCGCCGGTCCTGCTCGACGTCCGCTGGCAGCTCGGCGGCCCGCCCGGCGCCGATGAGTTCGCGGTCGGGCACCTGCCGGGCGCCCAGTACGTCGATCTGGACGACGAGTTGGCCGCGCCTCCGGGCACCGCCGGCCGCCATCCGCTGCCCGATCCCGAGGTGTTCGGCGCGGCCGTGCGCCGGGCCGGCGTGAGCGCCGACCGTCCGGTGGTGGTCTACGACGCCGGGCCCGCGACTTCGGCCGCCCGCGCCTGGTGGCTGCTGCGCTGGGCCGGCCACCGGGACGTCCGGGTACTGGACGGCGGCCTGGCCGCCTGGCGCGCCGCCGGCCTGCCCGAGAGCACCGGGCAAACCCCGGCCCGGGAGGGCGACTTCAAGCCCGCCCCCGGCCAACTGCCCGTCCTGGACGCCCGGCAGGCCGCCGCACTGGCCCGCACCGGACTGCTGCTCGACGCCCGGGCCGGCGAGCGCTACCGGGGCGAGGTCGAGCCGGTCGACCCGCGCGCCGGGCACATCCCGGGCGCGGTGAGCGCCCCCACCACGGAGAACGTCGGCCCCGACGGACGCTTCCTGCCCGCCGCCGCGCTCGCCGAACGCTTCCGCTCGCTGGGCGTGGGCGAGCGCGAGACCGGGGTCTACTGCGGCTCGGGGGTGACGGCCTCGCACGAACTGTTGGCCCTCGAGGTGGCGGGCTTCCGGGCCACGCTCTACCCGGGGTCCTGGAGCGAGTGGTCCGGCGACCCGGACAACCCGGCGGCCACCGGCCCCCTCCCCGGCTGACCGGCCGGGCACGACCCAGGGCGCGGGACCGCGTGCCCCCGGAAGCCGCGCCCGGTGTGAAGAAAGCCCGTGCCCTCGTCCCGCACGGATCGTCGTTCCGTGCGGGACGAGGCGACGGGGGCTACTGCCTCAGTCCTGCTTCTTGCGACGACTGCCGAAGACGATCTCGTCCCAGCTCGGCACGGTGGCCCGTCGGCCCGGACGGACGCCGTCCGCCTCGGCCTGGCGGTCCGTGGTGCCCACCAGCCGTTCGCGGTGCGGGGAGACCGCGCGCGGCATCAGGATGTCCGCGTAGGCCGACCCCGCGCCGACGCTGGCCGCCGGGGCGGCATGCTCCTCCGCCTCCTCGGCCTCCTCCACCTGGACCGGCTCCACGGCCGGAACGGTGAGTTCGCCGCGGAACGCGGGCACCACGTCCAGCAGGCTGGTCAGCGAGTCCCGGCCGTCGGCCGTGGCCTCGCGGACCTCGCGGCCCGACATGATCCGGTCCGCCGAGGGACGCTCGATCATCGGGCGGGCCGGCCGGTCCTGCGGGAGCCGGGCGATCCGCGGGATGAACGGGAAGACCGAGTCCTCCTCGCGCTCGACGCTCTCGCCGATCAGCGATCGGGCTTCGTCGTCGTTCGGCTGCACCAGGCGGCGCGGCGGGTCATAGGTCCAGCTCGCGCTGCGGCCCTCGCCGTCGGACCGGTAGTAGAGGATGACCTCCCAGGTGCCGTCGTCGCGGCGCCAGGAGTCCCACCGCTCGGTGTCCTTCTCCGCCGCCCGCAGCGCCAGGCGCTCGGCGACGGCCTCGCCGAGCTGTGGCCCGGTGGGCTCGCCGTGGCGGCGGATCGCGGTCTTGCGGGCCCGCTCGGCCATGAAGGCGCGCTCGGCCAGCACCGGCCCCTCGAAGCGCCGCACCCGGTCCACCGAGATGCCCGCCGCCTGGGCGACCTCCTCAGCGGAGGCACCGGCTCGTATCCGCGCCTGGATGTCCCTGGGCCGCAGGTGGCTCTCGACCTCGATCTCGATCTGGCCGAGGCGCGGCCGGTCCCCGCGGATGGCGGCGCGCAGCCGCTCGTCGATGGGAAGGGTGTACTCCGTGCTGTCGGCAGCCTTGAGCACCAGCCGTGTGCCGTCGTTGCTGACGGCCACAACCCGCAGTTCGGGCACGGTTACCTCCCGGGTGGTGCCTGCCGACGTCACCTGCGTCGCTGCTCCCGTACTGAGTGTGGCCTGCCCACTCGCGAGTGGCCACAACCTTGCTGAGTTACTCGGCGTGTCGTGCTTTCGCCCGGACCCGCCCTTATGGCACGGTTGCCTGTTGCCACGTCGCCGGTCGACGTCGCGCCCGTATGCCCCGGTCGCCGTCTGACGGAGTGTCGACAGGTCGACGAAAGGCTCAGGCCCCACGAACAGTACTCCATTCGTGGCATCCACAGGGGCGGCACGCCGCTCAAGTCTCCCGCGATTCACGGGAATCTCAAGGGCGGGCACTCCAATGGCCGACCGCCGATCAGCGGACGGTGATCATCTTCACATATATCGACCGCTGAGAACCAGATTTTCGCCCCTTGTGTCCTTCTTTGTGCAAGATGGAGGGACTTGTCGATGTCGAGTCGTGCCGACCGAGGGATGTTGATGCCGCAGCAGCGCGGGCAGGGCGGGCCGCAGACCGCCGAGCCACCGGCGACCGGACGTGCACGGATCGATCTGACTGTGGCTCAGGTCGCAGCCAGCGCCCTGGCCGCGGTGGTCGGCGCGGTGCTCGCCTCGGAACTCGGCGTGTACGGCACGATCCTCGGCGCGGCGGTGGTCAGCACCGGCGCGACCACCGGGGGTGCGCTCTTCCAGCACCTGTTCAAGCGGACCGGCGAGCAACTGCGCAGCGCGGTCGACCGGGGACCCGGCGCAACCGTCAACCGCCTCCGGCAGGTACCGGCGGGCGAGCCGGCGGAGATCTCCCCGGAGTGGAACGCCCCGGAGTGGAACGCCCCGCAGACCGTCCGGGCCAGGCGGCGCTGGACCTGGCGGACGTACTCGGTGGTCTCCGGACTGGTCTTCGTCCTGGCGATGACGCCGATCCTGGCGGTGGAGCTGATCGCGGACAAGCCGATGCACTCCATCGTCACCGGCGACGGCCACTCCTCCGGTACCTCCCTCAACCCGGGCCGCAGGCCTGCACCGTCCGTGCCCGCCGACCGCCCCTCGGCCGGCGGCACCGCCGACCCCTCGGCCGCGCCCTCCGGCGCGCCGGCCGACAGCCCGGGCGCGACGCCGAGCGGACGGCACTCGCCCTCGGCCACGCCTTCCCCGGCCCCGAGCGGCTCGCCGTCCTCCTCGCCGACCGCCGAGCCGAGCACGCCGCCGGCACCGAGCCCGAGCTCCGGCACCACCACGGGTACGGGCACGGACGACGGTGCCGGCCAGCGCGACCGGGGAGCCGGGACAGCCGCCCCGACCCCCTGAGCGCTACTCGCCGAGCACCCGGCGCAGGTAGGGGTTGGCGAACAGCCGGCCGGGATCGAGCCGGTCGCGCAGCGCGGTGAACTCGCCGAAGCGCGGGTAGACCGAGGCGAGGTACTCGGCGTCCCTGGTGTGCAGCTTGCCCCAGTGCGGGCGGCCCTGGTGGGCGGTCATCAGTCGCTCGACCTCGGTGAAGTAGCCCTGCTCGGGGGTGCCCCGGTAGAGGTGGACGGCGATGTAGACGGTGTCCCGGCCGCTCGCGGTGGAGAGCCAGAGGTCGTCGGCGGGCGCGATCCGCACCTCGACCGGGAAGCTGATCCGCCAGTTCGAACGCTCGACCAGCGCCTTCAGCTCGCGCAGCACGGTGGTGGCCGCCTCGCGCGGCACGGCGTACTCCATCTCGACGAAGCGCACCCTGCGGGGACTGGTGAACACCTTGTACGCGAGGTCGGTGTAGGTCCGCTCCGACCAGGCCCGGCCGGCGAGCTGGGCGATGGCGGGGACGGCGGCGGGGAAGGTCCGGCCGATCCGGCAGGCGCCCTCCCAGACGGTGTTGGAGAGGAAGTCGTCCTCCAGCCAGGACTTGAACGGCGGCAGCGGCCGGGCCCGGCCCTGGCTGCGGTTGTTGCGCTTGGTCGAGCAGAGCTCGGTGTGCGGGAACCAGTAGAACTCGAAGTGCTCGTTGACGGTCGCGAACTCCTCGAAGCGGTCCAGCACCCGGTCGAAGCGCATCGGCTGCTCGTGCGCGGTGAGCAGGAAGGCCGGTTCGACGCCGAAGGTGAGTGCGCTGACCACGCCGAGCGCGCCCAGGCCCAGCCGGGCGCCCTGGAACAGTTCGGGGTCCTCGGTCGGCGAGCAGGTCCGGACGGTGCCGTCGGCCAGCACGATCTCCAGCGCCCTCACCTGGGCGGCCAGTGAACCGGAGTCGCGGCCGGTGCCGTGGGTGCCGGTGCTGGTGGCGCCGGCGACGGTCTGGACCTCGATGTCGCCCATGTTGGTGAGTGAGAGGCCGGCCGAGGCGAGCAGCTGGTTGAGGGCGGAGAGCGGCAGGCCGGACTCCACGGTGACCGTCCCGGCCGTGCGGTCCAGCTCCCGTACCGCGGTCAGCCCGGTGGGCCGGACGAGGACACCGTCCCCGGCCGAGGCGATCGCGGTGAACGAGTGGCCCGCACCGACCGCCTTGACCGTCCGGCCCTCATCGGCGGCCCGCAGGACTTCCTTCGCCAGCTCGGCGGTCGAGGCCGGGGAGACCACCCGGCTGGGGCGGGCGCTCTGGTTGCCGGCCCAGTTGCTCCAGCGGGTGGTACTGGCCTGCGGCATACGGCTGCCTCCTGCTCCGGTGCCGGGACGGCTGCGCCCCGAGCACGTCCTACCACTGAGTACGGGGAGCGTAGCCACTGGCCCTACCAAGGTCCATGGAGCGGACCGAACCAGGGGGTCGCGGCCCCCGGCGTGCGGACGGTCGTGCGGATCGGGGCGGCGCCGCGTGCTCGGATCGCCACCGGGCTGTGCGGTCCGCCGCGCCCCGGGCGGCGGCGTTCAGCGTTGGAGGGCGACCTCGCCGGCGGCCGGCACGGCGGCCGTGGTCAGGCCCGAGCGCAGGCGGTGCAGTCCGGCGAGGGCGGTGAGGGCACCGAAGAGACCGGCCCCGGCCGGCACCCAGTAGCCGGCCGGGGCGCCCGCGGCGTCCACCGTCCAGCCCGCGACCGAGGATCCGAGGGCGGCGCCCAGCGCGAGTCCGGTGGTGGTCCAGGTCATGCCCTCGGTCAGCTGGTTGGCCGGAACAAGCCGTTCGACCAGGGCCATGGCCGTGATCAGGGTCGGTGAGATGGCGATCCCGGCCAGGAACAGCGCGGTGCCGACCGCGACCAAGCCGGCGGTGCCGTGCAGCCACTCGGCGGCCAGCAGCGGTGCCACCATGCTGACCGCCATCAGGACGACCCCGCCGAGGAAGCGGCCGGCTGGCGAACCGTTGAGCTTCAGCGTCCCGAAGACCACCCCGGCCAGGCCGGAGCCCAGTGCGTACACCGCGAGCACGAGGCTGGACATCGCCTTGTGCCCCTGCTCCTGGGCGAAGGCCACGGTCACCACCTCGACCGAGCCGAAGATCGCACCGGTGGCCACGAAGGTCAGCACCAGCACCTCGAGCCCGGGCGAGAAGAGCGCCGACCGGCCCGAGTGGTGGGTGGCCGGGTGCACCGGCGGCTCGGTGCGGCGCTGCGAGGTGAACAGCACCACCCCGGTGACCAGGAAGACCCCGGCCAGCAGCACGCCCGCCTCGGGGAAGACCGAGGTGGCCAGGCCGATCGAGAGGATCGGGCCGACGATGAAGCAGATCTCGTCCACCACGGCCTCGAACGAGTACGCGGTGTGCAGCTTGGGCGGCTCGCCGCTGTACAGGTGGGCCCACCGGGCCCGGACCATCGAACCGGTACTGGGCATCACGCCCATCCCCGCGGCGGCCGCGAACAGCGTCCAGTCCGGAGCCCCCGTGCGCGCGCAGAGCAGCAGCGCGACCGCGGCGACCACCGTCAGCCCGGTGGCGGGCAGGGACACCCGGCGCTGCCCGTAGCGGTCGACCAGCCGGGAGACCTGCGGGCCGAGCACCGCCGCCGACAGAGCCAGGACGGCGGAGACCGCACCGGCGATCCCGTAGGAGCCGCGGAGCTGGGACAGCATGGTGACGATGCCGATCCCGGTCATCGAGATCGGCAGCCTGGCGATCAGACCCGAGGAGGAGAAGGCCCGAGTGCCCGGAGTGGCGAATATCTGGCGGTAGCTGGACAGCACGCAGGGCTCCGCTGGAGTGGGGGTAAGGAACGAGTCTCGACTAGACAGCTTACGAACGGTGGCAAGCGATTACCCGCCGGCGGACCTGCCGCCGGGTGACGGGACGGTGGTGGGAGGATCGGTGCCATGCCCGACTCGCGCACCCTCACCGACCCTGCGCCCTACGACGCGCTGCTCCTGCTCTCCTTCGGCGGCCCCGAGGGCCCCGAGGACGTGGTGCCGTTCCTGGAGAACGTCACCCGCGGCCGGGGCATCCCCAAGGAGCGTCTCGCCGAGGTCGGCAAGCACTACTTCCTGTTCGGCGGGGTCAGCCCGATCAACGAGCAGAACCGCGAACTGCTCGCCGCGCTGCGCGAGGACTTCTCCGGGCACGGTCTGGACCTGCCGGTGTACTGGGGCAACCGAAACTGGGCGCCCTACCTGGTCGACACCCTGCGGGAGATGGCGAGCGACGGCCACCGCCGGATCGCCGTCCTCGCCACCAGCGCGTACGCCGGGTACTCCGGCTGCCGGCAGTACCGCGAGAACCTCGCCGACGCCCTCGCCACCCTGGCCGAGGAAGGCCTGCCCGAGCTGCGCGTCGACAAGCTGCGGCACTTCTACAACCACCCGGGTTTCGTCCAGCCGATGATCGACGCCACCCTGGCGGCGCTCGCCGAGCTGCCCACGGCGGTCCGCGACCGGGCGCACCTGGCCTTCACCACCCACTCCATCCCGGAAGCGATGGCCGAGACCTCCGGCGCCCCCCAAGACCCCGCACGCGGCCGGCCCGGCGGCGCGTACGTCGCCCAGCACCTGGACGTCGCCCGGCTGATCGCCGCCGCAGTCGAGGAGGCCACCGGGGTGGCCGACCGCCCCTGGGAGCTGGTGTACCAGAGCCGCAGTGGCGCCCCGCACGTCCCGTGGCTGGAACCGGACATCTGCGACCACCTGGAGAGCCTGCACACGGCGGGCGTCCCGGCGGCCGTGATGGTGCCGATCGGCTTCGTCTCCGACCACATGGAGGTCAAGTACGACCTCGACACCGAGGCCGTCGCCAAGGCCGCCGAACTCGGCCTGCCGGTGGCCCGGGCCGCCACGGTGGGTGCCGACGCCCGCTTCGCGGCGGCCGTGCGGGAGCTACTGCTGGAGCGCGCCGCCGTCGAGCGCGGCCTGCCGGTCGAACGCCGCGCCCTCGGCGGGCTCGGCCCCAGCCACGACGTGTGCGCCGTCGCCTGCTGCCCCAACCCGCGCGCCCCGCGCCGTGCGGCGGCCGAGATCTGACGCCCGCCCCCCGGGCGCCCGCCGCCCAGGACTGGAAGGAACCCCATGCCCAACCCCGAGCTGCTCGCCGAACTCCTCGACGTCGCCGTTGACGCGGCCACCCGTGCGGGGGACCTGCTCCGCGACGGCCGCCCCGCCGACCTCGGCGTCGCCGCGACCAAGAGCAGCCCCGTGGACGTGGTCACCGAGATGGACCTCGCCTCCGAGAAGCTGATCCTGGAGCTGATCGGCCGACGCCGTCCTGAGGACGGCTACCTCGGCGAGGAGGGCGCCGACCACCCCGGCAGCAGCGGGGTGCGCTGGGTGGTCGACCCGCTCGACGGAACGGTCAACTACCTGTACGGACTGCCCTCCTGGGGGGTCAGCGTGGCCGCCGAGCTGGACGGGAGGGCGGTGGTCGGCGTGGTGGCGGTGCCGGCCAGGGGCGAGCTCTTCCAGGCGGTGCTCGGCGGCGGGGCCCGCCTCGACGGCCGGCCGATCTCCTGCCGTCCGGCTCCGCCGTGGGGCCAGGCGTTGGTCGGCACCGGTTTCAACTACGTCCGCGAGGTGCGCGCCCACCAGGCGCAGGTGCTGCTGGCGCTGATGCCCGAGGTGCGTGACATCCGGCGGGCCGGCGCCGCGGCCGTCGACCTCTGCGACCTGGCGGCCGGCCGGCTGGACGCCTTCTACGAGCGCGGACTGAAGCCCTGGGACATGGCCGCTGGGATGCTGATCGCCCGCGAGGCCGGGGCCCTGGCCGGCGGACGTCCGGGCGAGGAGCCGGACGGAGACCTCGCCGTCGCCGCGCCGCCCGGGGTCTTCGAACGGCTCCAGTCCCGGCTGGACGCCCTCGGCGCCTGGCACGACTGACCTGCCGTGGCACTCCCCGAGGGGCTCTGGGCCCCAGGACCCGGCCCGGCGGACGCACGGCGCCAAGGTGACGCCCGGGTGAACGGACCGGGCCGGTGGCACGGGCAAACGCGCTGACACGGGCAGGCGAAAGGCCCTGGCACACCGAGCGGTGCCAGGGCCTGGCCTTCAGCTGCCTGGGAGGGCTCCCGGGGCGGGTGGTGCGAGTGCGCGGCGACCGGTAGCGGCCGGCTCAGGCGGCGGAGCGGTGGATCTCGCGGACCGGGTCGATGCCGTGCTCGGCGGCGAGCCGGCGCAGATCGTCCAGCTCCGACTGCTCGACCTCGGCGAGGAAGTCGTCACCGGCCTCCAGGGCGCGGTGCAGGTCCTGTTCGGTGTTCTTTATGCGCTGCAGGATTCCGGCGGTGAAGGCGTCCATACGAGCCCCCTTGCTGTGTCGGACGGGCACGGTCCGGCGTTCCCCGGCGTCGGGGAGGACGGCGGTCAACGGATACGCCCCAGCCGGCGGCTGCTCTCCGGTCGGGCGCGGAGACGGCCTCGAAGCCGCTCCCGGTGACACCGAGTCCCCTGAGCCGGTGCGGATGAACGCACGGCGGGTGGTGGTGGTCGCGACCGGCGTTCGGCCCGATCGCGGGTGTGAAGCTTGTCCTCCCCACGGGTGAAGGCGGGAAACCTCACGATCCGAGAAAGTTGCCCGCGTCACAGTCCAATCGGCAGGGGACCCTGCTGTTTCAAGCCGCCCGGGCGCCCCGGAGCCGGCCGCTTACCGCTGCTTTACCGGCCGACCAGGCAGGATGGGAACACCGTCGGATCCGTGTGCCGGCTCCCGGGCCGATGACGAGCCCGGGCTCCGGACGTGTCGGCTCCGCGCCCGGCGCCAGGAGGCCCGAACGGGCGGGCCACGGCGGGGCCGCTCAGGAAAGAAGGGACAACCATCGTGCGGGTACTCGTCGTGGAGGACGAGCAGCTGCTCGCCGAAGCCGTCGCGACCGGCCTGCGCCGCGAGGCGATGGCCGTGGACGTGGTGTACGACGGTGAGGCCGCGCTCCAGCGCATCGCGATCAACGACTACGACGTCGTCGTACTCGACCGCGACCTCCCGCTGGTCCACGGCGACGACGTCTGCCGCAGCGTCGTCGAACAGGGCCTCGCCACCCGGGTGATCATGCTGACCGCTTCCGGCGACATCAGCGACCGGGTCGAGGGCCTGGAGATCGGCGCCGACGACTACCTGCCCAAGCCGTTCGCCTTCAGCGAACTCGTCGCTCGGGTGCGGGCACTCGGCCGCCGCGCGACCGTCCCGCTGCCGCCGATCCTTGAGCGGGCCGGCATCACGCTCGACCCCGGCCGCCGCGAGGTGCTGAGGGACGGCAAGACCGTCCAGCTCGCACCCAAGGAGTTCGCCGTGCTGGAGGTCCTGATGCGGGCCGGCGGCGCGGTCGTCTCGGCGGAGCAGCTGCTGGAGAAGGCCTGGGACGAGCACACCGACCCGTTCACCAACGTCGTACGGGTCACCGTGATGACCCTGCGCCGCAAGCTCGGCGATCCGCCGGTGATCGTCACCGTGCCCGGCTCCGGCTACCGGATCTGAGCCGACCGGCCCCACCCCCGTACGACCGCACAGCGCAGATCCCGGAGAGGACAGTCATGACCACCCCGCCGCCCCCCACCGGCGGGGCCCCCGGCACGCCCGCCGGCGGCCCGGTCCGGGTCCCCCCCAAGCCGGCCCACTCGCCGGCCGCCTCCGCGGAGCAGCCCGCCCGCAGGCCCGAGCAGTTCGCCCCCTACACCCCCGGCGACGGACTGCTCAGCTGGTTCCAGCTGCGGCCCACGATCCGGATCAGGCTCACCCTGCTGTACGGCGGGATGTTCCTGATGGCGGGCGTGGTCCTGCTGGTGCTGATGTACTTCTTCGTTCGGCAGGCCTTCCACGACGCCCTGTTGCCGACCTTCGGCTTCGACCAGGGCGGCGCCACCGTCAACGGCCGGGTGATGACCTCCCAGCAGTTCAACGACCAACTGGTCCAGATGCAGGAGCTCAAGTCCAACGCGGCCCTGACCGTGCTGCTGCGCAAGTCGCTCACGGTGCTGGTGTGCCTGGCGGTGATCGCCTTCATGGCCGGCTACGCGATGGCCGGCCGGGTGCTGCGTCCGCTGGGGCGGATCACCCGGACCGCGCGCGAGGTGGTCTCCTCCGACCTGCACCGCCGGATCCAGCTGGACGGTCCGGACGACGAGCTC
>NZ_JBSFJU010000020.1:0-129839 GCF_053598215.1 Kitasatospora sp. NPDC001175
TCCTTGGCGACCTGACCGACCGAGCGGTCACCGCGCCGGCACAGCTCGACGATCTCGGCCTTGAACTCCGACGTGAACGAGCGGCGAGGGCGCGGTTTGTTCCCCATGCTCTCCATGATCGACATCATCCTTACCGGGACCGAAGCCCCTGATCAGGGGTGTCCGTCAAAGCGAATCAAGCCCACTGTGCAGTGAGTTTCGCGAGATGCAGCGGAAGCGGGAGAACCAGCGTGGCCCGGTAGTCGGGGGCACGACGCAGCTGGTGGGCCAGCGCCGCCCATTGCTCGGGGTCATCCGATTCCGCGGCGTGGGTCTGGCAGGCGAGGACGGCTAGCTCGAGGGCGGTGGGGTTCCAGGCGTTCTGCCCTGTGTCGGTGACCTCTTCGCCCTTCTTATCCATTCTCGTAGCGATTTTGGAGGCCGTGACCGCAGCGCGCTTCGCGGTGTCTGGCTTCTCAGCAGTGCTGAGGAAGACACGGAAACCGTCAGGAGAATCCGGACGTGTCCAAAGTCCGCTGGCGATGCCGTGTACATGGGTCTCATCGTCTGGCGCGAACCACTGAGGTGTCTCATCCATCCCACTGTCACGGACGCGCACATGGCGAAGCATGTCTCCGTAAAGATCGATCCGCTGAGCAGGGCTAGGGCCAAACTGAAGCATGTCCTGACGGAGGCTTCCATTGCGGAGCCAGGGCCAGTGAAGACGGGAGTTCTGCGCATGAGTCAGTAGCAGCGTGGGCTCGTTACGGAGGCTGTAGAGCATGGCCCGGATGAACTGAGCAGCCTCGGCCTGCTGGTCCTCCAGGTCCGGGCTCCATTCCCGCTTGCCGTTGTTCTGCTGGGTTGCCGCATCGGCCGTAACTGGTGTTTCCTCGGTCACGTCGTCCTCATCGAACTCGCCAGGGATCTCTGCGTGTCGGGCGAGGGCGAGGAGAACTTCGCGGTAGGGAACCCAGGTGCCGCTTTCCGGGTCCCAACCCGTGATGTTGCCGTCTGCGCTGATCTTGACGGCGACGGGAGCGGTACGCCGCTTGCGCGTGGGGCCATCTGCACGGCGCTTGATCATCCACAGTCCGACGTACTGCAGGTCGTCGGGGAGTCCGGTCAGGCTGTGCTCGGGGACAGTGCGCACTCCGAGCTGACGGAATGCGTCCTTCCAAGAGGCTTCGGCCCGGTGTGCGATGTTTTTCGCGCCGGCTGTCTTCCGGGCCGCGCTCGGCAGGTTGATGAACTGGGTGAGTCGACCGGCGTCCGCGTACCCCAGGCGGGCGGCGAACTTCGGGTCCAGGATCGACGGCCGATAGGAGTCTGCGTGCCCGATCTCGATGATGGTCAGCTGCCCAGGGTCGCGCTGGTCCAGATCACACATGGACGCGATCGCCGTACGACGGTCGGTGATGGCTTCGGCGAGGTGCTTGCGCTGCGGTTTCGGTCCGGGGAACGCGAGCGGGGCGGAGACGAGGCCGGCGTCTTCGATGTGCAGACGGACCGCCAGTTCCGGCGAGTCCCAGCTACGCACCGCGCCTTCACCACCATCGCCGTCCAGGCCGAGGAGTTCGGCGAGCGTCGCGATGAGGGCATCGCGGGTACGGGGGTTCTGCCAGCGAATCTCGGCGATGAGCGGCGCGTCGCCGAGCGTTCGGACGACCTGCTTACGCAAGCTGTCCTGCTGCTCGCGCTTCAGAATCGACTTGTGGGCTGCCCGTGCTTCCTTGGTCTTACCCTGAGGGTCCTTGGGCAGATTGCGTGGCACTACCGGGTACCGACTGCGCCCGTGGTCCGGTACACGCCTGAGACGCGGTTCCAGGGCGACCGCCGCCCAGTCAGTGAGTGGGGACCGATCACGTGGCATCAGCCCCGCACCAACGCCGTGCCCACCCATCGACGTTGAGTGCACGACGCCGACCTGGATCCCGTCCTTGCCGTCAATCCAGGCACCCGGATCGCTCTGAAGTTTGCCCGGATCGGGGAGGTCCCGGGCGAAACGCAACCGGCCGATCATGCCTTCCGGGCCGCCCCGGACCCACTGGTAGTCATCAGAACCCCTGCTCTTTCCGAAGCGGCTGACCGACAGTCGCGCACTGCCTGGTGCTTCGTTCAGCCAGGGCATGTCGGCGAGCATGTACGCCGACACGGCACCCTGGAAGGGGACCTTCACCAGGCCGCTCGTGCGCCAGCGGCGCACTCCTGTGCGGAGGTGAACACGGAAGTCGTCAGTGAAGGGAGCAGTCTGGACCGTCAGCGCGACGACGAAGGAGAACCGCCAGGTGCCTTCCTCGCCGAGGAACTCGCGCGGCGGCCAGGAGACGAGCTCGGCTCCGCGCGCTGCCGCAGCGATGCGGAACTGCATTTCGACGCCCTCGAACCGGTAGGGGTCCAACGCCGCGATCTGGTGTGCAAGAGTGTCAGGCAGCAGTTGGTAGAGGCGCGGGTCAGGTTCTGCCGTGCCCCCAGGGGTGCTGGTACGGCTGAGGAGATCCACATCGATCTTCTGCCAGCGCAGTTCATGGGTGTCGAGAGTTTCACCGAGCACGATGGCTGCCTCGACGAGTTCGGGGTGCTTGGCACGCTCCTTGGCGGAGTGCAGATCGCGGATCCATGCATTGATGAACGTGCACAAGACCGGGAGCGGGAAGGGCTTGCGTGCGTAGAGCCACGGTGCGTCATCCTCGAGCGTTGCACCGCGGGCGACGCAGAGAAGATCAGGTGCGACGGCGCGGATGAGCTCGTTCAGTCTCCGGATGGGGACTTGGCTGTAGGTCTCTGGATTCCTCTTACCCAGGCGGTAGAAGTCCAGGAACTTCTGGCGCCAGTGGGCAGGAAAGGCCAGCCCGTAAAGCTGCTGGATGAATGGGGGCGCTGTCCGGGCCGGCTGGAATGCGGCGAGTCTGATGGCAGAGTACGCGGACACGGGGTCCTCCGGGAGGTGGATCGAGGGCGAGTCAGTAATCGTCGGCGGCGGCCGGGTGGTGCGGAAAGAGCCGTGTGAGCGCAGCGTGCAGCGGTTCGTAGAGGGTAGTGACCAGCGCGCGGTCCAGCTGCGGCACGGGCCTCCCGCTCACCGGCAGGACAGCGTCGGGATCTGGGGTGACGTACGGGTCCAGGACATGCCGCATGGCGATCAGTAGGCTGGTCTTCCAGGTGTCGCCGCCTTGCTTGCATGCCGCGCGCTCGGCAAACGGGGCGTCGACGAAGACGACGCGGGCGGGTACTCCGCCGCGCACAAGGCGGCCGATGACCTGCCAGATCACCACCAGTTGATCCCAGGTGAAGGAGATCTTCTCCGCTTCACCGAGGCGACGCCATGCAAGGGGCTGGTTGAGCAGGCGCCTCCAGTGGCCGCGGGCCTGGTGTCGGAATTCCGCGCCGGCCTTGTCCAGACTTGGCTGCGCGCGGACCAGTTCTTCGAAGGTTCCGTCGCGCTGCATACGTGAGGCCCAGTCGTTGACCGCCTGGATGGCCAGACTGATGTCATCGGGGCGAGGGTGGGGGCGGGCGAGGAAGAACACCGAGCCGATGGCTGCGACCCCGTGGTCCAGGATGTTGTGCCCGCGTTCGATGGCGAGCAGCGGAGCGACGAGGATCAGCGTCCCGGTCGAGGCGAAGTTCGCCACGTCGCCGCGTCGCAGGACCTGCGCCGCCGCCATGCCGTGACCGACGTCGACGGTCTGCTGCCACTGGTGGTCCTGCTCAGCGTCGTCCGAGACCAGTCGGCACACCTTTCCGGCCCAGCGGGGTATGCGGTTCAGGATGTCGGCGGCGCGCCGGGCCTCATCGTAGGAGCCCGTCAGAACCAGGAGCCGCCTGCGACGGTCGTCGTCCACGGCCGCCAGTTCCTGCTCGAAGGGGCTGGGTTTGCCGTCCTGCCCGCCCCGGGCCAGTTGGTCGAGCATCTGTTCCAGGACGACTGGGCGCAGATGCGGCTTAGCGCCCGAGAGCTTCAGCGGTTTTCCGTCTGGGCCTTTGAGGAATCGAGTGCTGAACACGGATCGGGCGATGGCGTCGAGCTCTCGCTTCGGCGGCTTGAGCAGGGCGCCTACCTCGGTGAGGACGTGGTAGCGGGTGGACTGCCCCGCCCAACTGGTGCCGGACATCAGCAGAACATGCGGAGCGGGCAGACCGTCGGCTGCGGTCAGATCCGGCAGGTTCAGGAGCAGTTCCCGGCCGTTGCCAGCGCAACGGAAGAAGCGCAGTTCCCCGCTTCGTAGTTCACCGACGCCGGTGTCCTCGGACTGGAACTGGAAGCCGAGGATGTTACCCATGGGCGACTCCGGCACCAGCGGCCGGTAGTCCTCCGGTGGGCGGCGGGACAGAACGTTACTGGAGACCGCGAGGTTGAGTGCGGCCTCCACGGCCGGCCACATCTCCGTCATCAAGTCGAGGCGGGTGTGCAGAGCGGAGAGCAGCAGGGTGAATTCGAAGCGCAAGGTCTGCTCCGTGAGGCTGCTCTGGGCGGCGGTGACCGGTTCACCGACGAGCGCGAGTAGGCGCTCCTGGACGAGACGGCGTGCGTTGCGGGGGCGGGTGGTGTGCAGAAGCTGGCGGGTGAGGCGGATCAGCGCGTCGACGGCAGGGTTGGACTGTTCCTCGTCGCCGAGCGGATCGTCGCGGAAGGCGTCGAGGATCTTGACGATCGCGTCGCGCCGCGGATTCCCGGTGTCCGGTTCGACATGCGCCCCGGACAGCTCGGACGCTGGCATTTCTGCGTGGTAGGAGTCTTCGGCATCGGCAAGGCGCCCGATGTCCTCGTCCCACTCGGGTGCGGGGCGGTCGAGCACATCGGCGGCATCAGCCTGGCTGTCTTCTGCGGTGTCGAACCACTCGGCGACCAGCTTGTACTGGAGTGTCCAGGAGCTGAAGTAGTCCGCTTCGACCCAGTCCCGCAAGCCCTTGTGCTGCAAGAGCATGGAGTAGATACGATCGGCGGCCACGGTGACGGTATGGAGGGCCGCCGTCCACTGCATCACGGTGGCGTCGGACAGCTGAATCCGGCCGTTGCGGGCCAGTTCCTCGATCTTGTGCTGGTGGATCTCGTCGAGCCAGGAGTTCGGGGCCCGGCCAACCAGAGTGGTGGCCGGCGCAAACATCGTGTCCAGCTGCATCTGCACCCGGTCCGCCTCGTCCACGACAATGAGGTCGCTGCGGCGGCAGGCCATTTCCAGGAACCTGATGCGCTGTTCGTTCTGATGGGCCGGCACAGCGCTGTGGATCAGACTCGCGGGAGTGGCGATCCAGATGTCAGCCTCCACAAGTTCTCGGGAGGCGTGATGGCGGGGGCACTGGTACCACAGTGGGCAACCGTGCCGCTTTTTGGCGTTGACCTTGTTGGCGGCGGGCTCTCCTCCGTCAGCAGCGAGCGGTGACAGGCGCCGCTGACCCGAGTTGCCTCCCACGGTGTACAGCTGGGTGCAGGGAGCAGCACGGTAGGGCAACGGCGCGGGGGCTTCCACGCCGCGTAGCGCGTCGAGGGGGCAGGCGGTGCTGAGGTAGTCGAAGCCCAGGGCGTCATGGGTGAGGAGCGAGGCGTCCGCCTGGGTGGCCAGGCGGCGATGCATCCGCTGGAGGTGCTGTTCCCGGGTGGTAGCGCCAAGGACGGGAGCTGCTCGGAGGCCCAGGGTCATGAACATCGCCACCAGGTGAAGGACCTCCGCCACGTCTCCAACCATCAGGGTGATCCGCAGATCCCTGCGGGCAGCCCAGGCGGTAAGGATGTCGCGGAGCGTGCTCTTGCCGGCGCCGACCATGCCGATCAAGTGCAGCATCCGATCAATCGTCAGTGTCTGTCGCTCTCTGGTGAATTTGCCGAGTTGCTGCTCCTGGATGAAGAGTTCGACCCGGTCCAGACGCCGCACCCAGTCCCCGCCGGTTGGATCCTCTTCGCTGCTCAGCTGTTCCTGCATCCACGCAGCGGTCTCGACCAACTCCTCCCAGGGGACCTCCAAGGGCTTGCCTCCTCCGGCCATGCCCGCGTCCAGGAGGTGCGGGGCGGGTTGCACGGCCACCAGTTCAGCGGGGAGGTCGACTGAGGTCCACATGCGGCCTTCGGCGAACCTCCACGTTCCCGGGTCGGCCAGTGGAAGGAGCCGGGTCTGGTGTGGCGGGGCAGCCGCGAGGGCCAGCGTGTAGGTGGCCCACCTGTCGTACGCGATGGACACCGACCGCCGTTGGGGGACATCCGTGTTGCTCTCGATCAGGAAACCGCGGAGTTCCGGGTCCAGCCTGCGATAGCCGTCCAGCGCCCGCTGCCAGCTGCGGCGGCGGCGCAGAGGCCACAGCAGGTGCCGGGCGATCCGCAGCACGAGTTGATCCTCGGGCGTGCTGATGAATCCGAGGGCGGCAGCGAAGGGGTATCCGCCGAACAGGGTCCACGCCGCCTCGGCGGGGTGACCGGGAACGAGGCGCTCCATCAGGAAGAGGCCAAGTTCCACCTCACACAGCCGGGACGCGGCCAGCCGAGGCTTGAGCTCGTCTGCGAAGTACGGGACGAACTCTTCGACAAGGTCTCTCTGCCATTCCCACCGATCACGCATCGTCGTCCTCCATGTCGTCATTGACGGGCAGTCCGTCGATGTGCCCGGCGAGGACCTCGCGGACCCTGGCCACAAACTGCCGCTGGTTCAGGACCGTCAACTGCCCCTTCACCGACTGAGGCAGGAAGCGCTTGATCACGCTGATGTAACCGCGGCGCTGGGTGGTCCGATGGTTCGGGACGACGATGAATGCCTCGTCGTACGGGGGGTTGTCGTCCAGGATGGTCGCGTTGCGGCCCAGCAGGGCGGGGTTCGCCCAGTCCTTGACGTCGACGGCCCACACTCGTCCGTCCGGAAGGGTGATCCTGAGGTCGTAGGCGTCATAGTTCGGCCACAGCTCGGAGGTGAGCCCGAGGCGTCGCAGAGACTGCTCCAGCTGCAGCTCGGCGATGCCCGGCGCGGTGACGAACAGTCGGAGCGGGCGGGTGAGCAGGAGGATCCCGCCGCCCTCGTCCTCGCAGTACTGCGGGCCGACTGGTGCATCTTCCCCGCGACGGCAGCGCGCGTTCTCGCACCACCACCCGCCGTCTCGGGTCGGCACGAGCAGGGTCTTACAGCGTCGGCAGGAAGTGAAACGGCCTTCACGGGTCCAGCCGGCCGGGGCCGGAAGGTAGATCTGCTGCAAGAGGCCGTCGAGCGGAGCGAAGGCCGGTTCTAGAGCGATCTCGGCAGCCTTGTTGCGAGTCAGGACGGGGCGCTCGATCAGCAGGCGCCGGAAGGCGACGTACGCTGACGGGGCGTTGGCGGCCCGACACCGGTCCAGGGCGGTGTGCACCAGAGCGCGGTCGATCTGCTCGGTCGCGGAGTCCGGACGGTCGACCGCCCACTCGTAGCACAGATCGGTGGGGACGTACGCGTGCTCGTCGATCAGCCGGTCCTCGGGACCTGTCAGGGCATCGGGTAGGTCGAGTGGCCAGTCGACGACGGGCCGCTCCCGACACCAGGCCAATAAGTCCGGGACGCTGAGCGGCGGGTCCGCACCGCGCAGGAGGCAGGCCAGGACGGTGCGATCGAGGGCGCGCTGTGCCTCCGGGGGGTAAGGGAGGGTGAAAGTACCGGGGGTCGACACATCGTCGAGGTCAAGGACGGCGCTGGCGATGGTGCGCAGCAGTGTGAGACCGTGATGTGGCGCGTAGGCGGCGTCAGCAGGGGGCATGGCGGATCCAGGATGGTCGTCGGCCGGGCATGGTGGGCTCTGGTTCAGGCGACAGACGTGTTCGTTTCAGCCCCTGTTGCGGGGGCCGGGCACCACCGTGCGACTTCGCACCGGGCGCAGTGTTTGCCGGGCTTGGGCGTGGAGATGGGATCGCCGTGCCACGGAGTCGCGAGTGCGCGGATTACGTCCCGGGCCTTGGCGACCCGGTCGGCCTGGTTGGGGGTGATGAGCTCCAGGTCGGAGCCGGAGGGGCGGAGGATCTCTAGTTCAACGCGCGAGCCTCGCAAGTTGCCGCCGAACACTTCCTCGGAGAGGAGGATCAGGGCGAGGGCCGCCTGCGGGTACTGCTCGAGAATGTCCTTGCCGCCGCGCGGCGTGCGGTACTTGGTGCTCTTCACCTCGCGCCACACCCAGGAGCCGCCACTGAGGTAGAGCAGGTCGGGCTTGGCGACGACCAGGGTGTCGGCATCTGTGTCGTGGAAGGTCAGTGTTCGTTCGATGCGCAGCCCGGCATCGGAGTCTGCGTACTTCAGGGGGCACACGGCGGCATGACGGGCAATCAGTCGGGTTCCCAGCTCCGCGTCGGCGCCGGTCAGATGCCAGTCACCGATGCGCCAGTCCGAGCGGTCGGGCGGAGCGTCGTCTGCGGTGCAGGGGCGACGGGGTGACCGTTCGTGCAGGCGTTGCAGCCAGGCATGGACTGCGTGTCCGCGGCGGACGTGGGGGCCATGTTCGATCTCCCTGTCGTACGGCAGGTGCAGCCGACGCAAGTGCTCCTGTGTGGGGCAAATGTCGTAGCGGCGGAGATCGGTGACAGATAGGGTTCGCCGCGGCCGGGACGTATCCGCGATTCCGAGAAGTCCTGGCACTCGCGGCAGGGCAGGACACGTCGAGGATAGGCGGCACTTGACGCAACTGCTTCCGGGGCGCCGCTCGATGGCATCGATCGTGCTCCGCAGGCGTGGGGCGGCTAGTGTCTTGTACGGGGCTTCGGTTTCTTCGGGCGGGCCGTCGAACAGGACCTTGGCGGAGCCGTCCAAACAGCCCACCTCCACGACCCGCACCCGCTGCGGGATAGCCGTCGGGAGCACCTCGTGCTTCCGACCCCACTCAGGTTCGTCGGCGCGCTCCCCATAGGCAGCGATGTGCGCGACCATGGCGATCTCGGCGGGTTCCCGTTCGCGGACGCCGGCGGTGCCGAACAGTGGCAGTCTGAGCTCCCGCACGCTGCCGTCCGGCGTGGCGTAGCCGCGTCCCCAAGCGCACATCTCATAGACGGCGGGGTCGCCCGCCGGAACAGAGCTCAGCCTGGTCTGTTCGACCCAGCGCTTCTTGTCGGGAAGCAGCCGCCCGGACAGTTCGAGGGTGCTCGACGCGGCAAGGTACTGGGCGACCGCGTGCTCGGCCCAACGTGCCAGCCCGGGATGAGAGGGCAACACCCGGCTCGAGACTTCGCTTATGCCGGCGAACTCAGTCCGGTCAAGGTTCCGCATCACCACGGCAAGGGCGAAGAGTTCGAAGTCCGGAGGCTTGAAAGTAGTGCGGCGCGAGGGGCGCAGCCCGGGGCGCGCGTTGAGCGCCCGTAAGGCCGGACACGCTTCTTCCTTGCCCTGGACCCCGCCCGTGTAGACGCGCACCAGGCTCGGATCTCCAACAATCCCTTCAGGGACAGGCCATTTCGTCATTGTTCCCCCTCTCTGGTCCGGCTGTACCGGACATCCGCAAGTTCGTAGCGGCCTGCCGCTGGCAGGTGCACTGTGGACCGACCCGGGTGCGGTGCAGGGCGGCAAGGAGGCATCACCGACCCTGGTGTCACCAGACGGATACCCAGAGCCATCGTGGACAGCAACAGTAGAGCACATCCCGTGAACAATATCCACGGAGTGAATGTCCACTGATACGCTTCACGCGCCAAGGCCTTGGTGGATGCGATGGGGAGAACGAGCGTCAGGTGGATTCACAAGGACAGACCCTGGCCGAGCGGTACCTGCTAACCCGGAGCCTCGGCGAAGGCTCCATGGGCGAGGTTCGACTGGCGCTCGACATCGCGCTCGACCGCGAGGTGGCCGTTAAGCTCCTGCTTCCACACGGTGCGAAACAGGACGAGGGAAGGTATCTCGATCGCTTCCGCCGGGAAGCCAAGACCACCGCAGCATTGAGCGCCTGTCGCCACATCCCGCAGGTGTACGACTTCGGCGAGTGGGAGGGCAGGCCTTACCTCGTGATGGAGTACATCCGAGGCTTGACTCTCGAACAGTTCGTGAAGGACTGTCACCCGCTGCCAATCGAGGTGGTTGTCGCACTCATCGCCCAGATCGCCACGGCACTCGTCCACGCCCACGACGGCGGGCTGGTCCACCGCGATCTCAAGCCGTCGAACATCATGATCACTGGTGCTGGCGTGGTGAAGGTGCTGGACTTCGGCGTCGTCGCCATCTCCGATCCGAATGCGACCCAGCTCACTGCCACTGGCTGCGTCCCGGGGACTGCTGCCTACATGGCTCCCGAACAGGCCGGCCGCGGACTCGCCGAGCCACGCAGCGACCTGTACGCCGTTGGCTGCATCCTCTTCGAACTACTGACGGGAGAGCATCTCTTCTTTGCCGAGACCGCACACGCAATGGCGAGGTGCCACATCGACGAAGCCCCCCGGAAGGTGACCGAGGTCCGCGGCGGCATCCCGCCCTGGCTGGCCGACCTCACAGATAGCCTGCTAAACAAGGAGCCGGAGCGCCGCCCTGCGGACGCCCGCGCGCTATACGAGAGCGTGCGCCCTTTTCTCCCGCAGAGTGGCGCGCCTGCCGTTTTCACTGCACTGCCATTCGACCCCACGCTCCCGTTCCGCGATCCCTGCGGCCCGCCCCCACTGCCGCAGCGGACGGCTCCCGCGCCGCCCAGAAACCCCCGCCTGCCGAGCAGGCCCCGCCGGCACCGGCGGCCGCCGCTGAAGCGGGAAGACCTGGCCCAGGTCCGACGCGAAGCCGCCGGGCTCGCGGCGGACGGCAAGTTGCTCGACGCGGCGGAAATCATCGACCGCTGCCTGCAGGTCGCTGTCGGGCGCTTCGGTCGCGTCGATGAGGGCGTGGTGCTGATGCGCATCGACCGAGCGGGGCTCTTACACGAGGCGGGCGTTGACGATCTTGCCTGCGCCGCATACCGCGAGGTCAGGCCTGACGCAGTGCAGCGCTTCGGGGACGAGAGCGAGCAGGTTCGCGGCATCGACGAAGGCATCTCTGACTGCGAAGGGGACGTCGACGAGTAAGAGCGGGACTACGGAGGGTCCTCGAACTTCTGCGCGTGAATTATGTACACGCATTGAAGCGCGCCAGTTATGCTTCACATAGCTCGGGGCTTGCATATCATTGGAGGACGTCATGGCGGAACCACCGACCACCGTGACAGCGACCGGCATCGCCAGGATCGCCGGTGTCGGGCGAACCGCTGTCAGCAACTGGCGCCGCCGGTACACCGACTTCCCCAAACCCATCGCTGGCACATCGGCCAGCCCGGCCTTCGATCTCGCCGCTGTCGAGCAGTGGCTCGACGGACAGGGAAAGCTGTCTCAGGCATCTCCCCAGGACCGCGTCTGGCAGCGCGTCGAAGCCTTCGGCGCCAGCGGACAACTCGCTGACGCAGTCTGCCTGATAGGAGCGTTGCTGCTAGCCAGCCCCACAGAGGTGCCTCCCTCAGCCCAACTCGCCGAGTCGCTGCGCTCCTACGGCGAGCCAGCCGCTGAACTTCTCCTCCCCTCCATACCTGCGGAGTGGTCGCCCGCGCAGCGGGCACTCCTCGAAGCCACCGTGGCACTCGCAGAAGGAGCCGATCCGGCGGAGGCATTCGAGCAGGTGCACGAGAGATACTCCTCGGCGCGAGGATCGTCAGGTCTCGAAGTCACTCCGCAGCCGTTGGCCAACCTCATGCTCGAACTCGCTGGACCCGCCGCGCAGGTGTTCGACTTCAGCTGTGGCACCGGCTCCCTGCTCCATGCCGCATACCAACGGTCCCTGGACAGTGGCACCAAGGTTCGCATCTCCGGCCAAGATGTCAATCCCTTCGCAGCTCGAATCGCACTCCTGCGACTCCTCCTGCTGCGACAGCACGCCGCAGACGCTGGCGAAGCACCCGACATCCGCGTGGGCGACCCACTGCTCGCCGATGCTTTCCCACGGCTCACCGCCAGCGCCGTAGTCGCCAATCCGCCTTTCGGTCTCCAAGACTGGGGACATGAGCAGCTCGCCTACGATCCCCGCTGGGCCTTCGGCGGCCTACCGCCCCGTACCGAGCCCGAACTCGCCTGGGTGCAGCACGCCCTGGCCCACCTCGAACCAGGTGGCCGCGCCGTAGTTCTGATGCCCCCGGCCGCAGCGGCGCGAGCTGCGGGGCGTCGTATCCGCGGCGAGCTCGTCCGCCGTGGTGCCCTACTAGCCGTCATCGCCCTACCTGCGGGAGCCCTGCCCGGCACTGGCATCAGCCTCCACCTCTGGCTGCTGCGTCGTCCTGGTGCGGAGGAAGGGACCGGGCAGCGAGTGCTGTTCATGGACGTGCCGGGACACTCCACACCAGGGGGCCGCACAGTTGATCTGCCGGCGCTTCGCCAAGACGTGCTCCCCCTATGGCATACCTACTTGGCCTCCCCGCAGAACTTCTCCGAGAAGCCGGGTATCGCCAGGTCGGTTCCCCCGATCGAACTACTCGACGAAGAGATCGATCTAACTCCGCTACGCCATCTGCCTTCCGCAGAAGGCAGCGAGCGGAACGCCGAAGCACTGCTCGCACTTCCCGCCGCCTTTGACGCCCAGCTGGAATCAATACGCGGAGCGCTCCCGCAGCTGACGGTCGCCCAGGACTCGGCGCTCTCCGCCGCTCCCACCGCAACCCTGGACGGACTCGCCCGCACCGACGCGCTCACCCTGCACCGCTCCCTGGCCAAGGGCACGGGACGATACGAGGCATCGGCAGAGCGGCAAGCCCGACCTTCCACCATCGAGGTCAAGGCTGTCGTCAGCCAGGACGTCATCGCAGGCCAAGGCCCGAGCGGAACTGTGGTGCGTAACGATTCCAACGACGCCAGCAGCACGATCCAGGCGGGTGACATCCTCATCCCGGCGATCGCAAGCAGCGTCATCGCCCGGGTCGCCACGGAGCAGCAGATCGGCGCCCAGCTCGGCATGGGCGTCCATGCCGTACGGGTCAACCCGGACATCCTCGATCCCTGGTTCGCAGCCAGCGTGTTGTCCAGCGCAGACAACACGCGCCGAGCCGGGCGTTCAGCCACTGGGATGGGTGGCCCATTGCGTATCGACGTCAAACGGCTACACCTACCTGTCCTTCCCATCGAGGAGCAACGCCGCTACGGCGAGGCACTACGCAGACTGGCCGACTTCGAGGCAGAGCTCGCCCACACCGCCGAGCTGGGACGCAAGGCCGCACGAAACCTCGCCGAGGGACTGATAAGTGGCACCCTGGACCCTGCTGAGGATGGGTCTGTGCGGTCAACCGGTGTAACTCGCGATCACGGACGTAGCACCTGATGACCGACGTGACCGTCTCCTTTGAAGCGGTTGAGGAAACCGGGGGATTCAAGCAGCGGCGGACCCGGAAGGTGGCCCGTCATCTGCCAGTACGTTGGTAGCGCTTACCGCCTCTTGGGTAGCCTCCCTGGGTAGAAAGCGGCTGGCCTTGCCGTTCCAGGTGATGACGAGTTCGTCGCGGGCGCGGGTGGCGGCGACGAAGAGGAGCGATCGGGCGCGCTGCTCCTCCTGCCGGTAGCGCTGGGGGTTGCTCAGACGGTGGGTCTCGATGCGCTGGTGCGGAACCTGTCCTTCGCTGACGCTGGTGAGGAATACCCGCTGGAACTCCAGGCCCTTGAAGCGGTGCATGGTTCCAATCCGCACGCCCTCGGGGCTGCGCGGGCCGTCCTTTCCCAGTTCCGTGGCCGGGATGTTGAATGGTGGATGGGCCAGAGTCAGTGCCATCTGAGTTGCCGCCGCGGCGTCTGGGACGCTGATGGCCATCGCCTCGTACGGGGTACCGTACTGGTCGTGGCGCTCCTTGACGAGGGTGGCCACGGTTCGCATCTCGGTCTGCCAGTCCGGTGCACGGTAGAGCTGCGGGGCGAGACCGGAGAGCACCGAGCGGTAGCCGTCCAGGCTATCGATGCCGTCGTCGAGATCGTCGAAGGTCTCGCCGGTAATCAGGCCGTGGGCGCTGCCCAGGATCTGGCGGGTGGTGCGGTAGTTCAGCGTCAGACGGCGCGACGCGCGGCCTGGGGTCTTGATGCCGAGCTGGCCCAGGACCACCTGGTGGGCGTAGATGCGCTGGTGCGCGTCGCCGACCAGGAAGATGTCGTTCGATCCCGGCCGGACCATGGCGCGCAGCATCCGCCAGTGGGAGGAGGACAGGTCCTGGGCTTCGTCGACGACGATGTGCTGGTAGCGGGGCTTGAGCCACATTCCGCTGCCGGCCTCGCGGTGAACGAGGTCGACGCCGCCGTGTTCTTCCTTGTATTGCGCCTGCGCCTCGACCCGGGCCATGCGGTGTTCCTCCACGCGGGCGGCCTGGGCTGCGATCTGCGCGTAGGTGGTCTGGAGCGGTGCTTCGGCGAGCTTTGCCTGGTACGCCTCGACCAGGGCCCAGACACGCGCGCGCTGGGAGCGCTGGAACTGGCCGCGGCCCCTGCGCGGGGCCCGCATGTACTGCGCGCAGGTGCCGCAGCCCTGGGCGAGGATGACGTGCTTCCACTCCGAGTCGAGGAACTCCACGTCGAACTCGTACTCGCCCGCCTCGGTGCACACGGTGTGCCACAGGTTCAGTGCTGACTCGTCGTCGATCGGACGCCCCAGGGGTAGGCCGGGCTGTTCCTCGACGACCTCTCGCGCGAGCTGGTCGACGGACTTGACGTCGACGCGCCGCAGCAGTTCGGTGCCGCCGAGGAGCTGGAGGCGGTGTCGAAGGTCCGCGGCAAGATTGGTGTTGTAGGTGGTCAGCAGGACGGGGCGGGTGTGGCCCGGTTGCAGTTGGTCCACGAGATGGCGCACGCGATGCAGGGCGACGACGGTCTTGCCGGTGCCAGGGCCTCCGGTGACCTTTGCCGATCCCTTGAAGGTCGCGGTGGCCAGGCGCTGCTGTTCAGGGTGGAGGAACAGCCGCCAGGCGTCGAAGCTGGAACCGAGCGCGTCGAGGACGGCGGTGTCCTCGGTGCTGACCTGGGAAACCGGGCGGCGGGCGGCCTGGGCCCAGTCGCGGGGGTCGACGTGCTCGTCGGACTTCCACTGGCTGGTGATGTGCTCACGTACGTCGTCGGGATCCATGCCGCCATGGAGGGCGAGCAGGACGTCCTTGGTGAGTTCGGGAAGATTGCGGGCGAGCAGGGAGTCGAGCTGACGCGCGTCCGTGAGCTTGCGAAGTGCGGGTAGCAGGGAGGCGATGACGCCGAGGCTGGTGAGAGTGGTGTTGTCGAAGCGCGCGAAGAGCCGCCCCCGCAGGATGAGGGTGGGCTGTGACGGCGAGTCCGGCGCCTGCGCAGCCGGAGGTTCGGGGCGTTCGGGCAGGGGGATGACGTTGGCGCTGACCTCGGCCTGGTCGACAAGCTCGATGCCGCCGGAGACGGGGTTGATGTCGACGGTCAGGCGAGCGAGTTCGTCGTACGCGACGGGTCCTTCGCGCAGGGCGAGAACAGTGAGGCGGTTCTGCTCGGTCTCCAGGAGCAGCGCCATGCGGGTGCTGTCGAGCACCGCCGTGCACAGCTGGCCGTTGTCGCCTGCCGCGCGCAGCGGGAGTAGGCGCAACGCGCGGTTGGTGCGGTCGGCGCGCAGTCGGCGGACGAAGTCCCCGAGGGCATCCTTGGCGTCACGTCCCAGCCTGCGGATGTCCTGGTGGGCCTGGGGTGAGACGGTGACCTGTGTGCTGATCTTGTTCACCGTTCGCCTCCAGTCGTGGTGGTGAACTGTGCCGGCTCGCTGAGAAGGGCGAGGAGTTCCTCGATAGTCCAGTCGCCCGGGGCACGCACGTGCCAGCCTGCGCTGCGGCACTGGTCCATGTAGGCGGGGTCGTCGGAGTCCTCGGCCAGTACCACGCCGATCCGGTGGTCGGGCCAGGCGAGTTCGATGGGTCGCTCGACGCCGTCGATGTCCAGGCCCGCCTGGGCGACCGGAGTGCCCTTGCGTTCGGCGAGCATGTGTGCGAGGGCGCCGACCTCGGGATCGCCCATGTAGGACAATTCCTTGAGGACGGTCTGCCACAAGGCGCGTTCCAGCGCCGACTGCGTCTGGTCGGCGGCCGCCGGCACTGGCTCGGGCTGGACCTGGGGGGTGGGGGTCAGACCGGTGCCGGAGCGGTTGTCGCGAAGCGCGGCCAGTAGCCCACTGGCCTTGTCCGCGGTCGCGGCGGCAGCGCTGGATACGGCGGCCAGCAGTCCAGCATCGAACGCGTCGAGGCCGGAGCGGGCGAGTTGCAGTCCGTCGGCACGTCCGGTGCCGATCGGGTCGAGGAACTGCAACAGGTTGCCCCAGCAGAGCCAAGCCTTCCAGCGGCGGCGGTGCTCGGCGCGGTCGCCGTCCACCGCCTCAGTGCGGTCGTCCAAGACGGCCAGGCCGCTCCAATGCAGTCCGTTCCGCCGGTCCGCGATCAAGGTGAGTGGGAGGCCGGAAGCGTCTTGGACGGCGATCAGTTTGAGGCCACCGCCGGTGACCGCTGGCCGGGTCCCGCCTCGCAGTACAGCCTCGATCCACGGCGTGGCCGCGGTCGGCTGAGCGTCCACGGCGTCACCGGGGCGGACCCTGACCAGGAGCCCGCCCACTGCGTGGACGGCGAGGTCCTGCCAGCGTGCCAGGTCCGGGTTCCGCAGGAAGCCCAAGAGGGAAGGGATGGCCCCCGAGAAGACCAGTTCGTCGATCTCACGTGGATCGCGCCGCGCCTTGCGCCACTGCTCGCGAACCCTGCCGCCGGGGCCTGCGTCGCTCTTCGTCTCGTACGGAGGCCAGGCGGCGTCGGCGGCGGGCCCAGCGATCACTGCCGCAAGGGGGTTAACGGGGGCATCGACGTTGTCGAGGCGAGGCTTCGCCGGTCCGCGGAGGCTCTCTTCCCAAGCCATGACGTCATCCCAGGTGATCTGCCACACCAGGGTGCCGTCCGCGCGCAGCCGGGCGCGCTTCGCGGCATCGTCCGCGATGCGGTTCGTCTTCGAGGAGGCGTGCCACCGGTAGCCGTCGAGGTAGATCGCGACCGAAAGCGGCGGGGCGCCGTCCCTCGTTGTGTCGCCGGCCACCGGGCGCAGCAGCAGATCGGGGCGGGTCGCGTGCTCAGGTAGGTACTTCTGGGCGACGAGTTCCCAGTGAATGGAGGGGCCCGCGGCGTCGTCTCGGTGCAGGATGAACTGTTTGCCGAGGCGTCCGGTCGGCGTCTCGTCGTGGCTCCGGGTGGCGTGGTTGCCGGGATCGGCGAGCCAAGTGTCAAGGGCTTCGATGAAGCGACGTTCCAGGTCGCTCTCCGCCTGGTCGGCGAACCGCAGCCGGGCTACGCCGGTCGTTTCCTTGCGGACCTGCCAGCCACTGTGGCCGTCGGCGCCGAGGAGCTCGTCGAGCATCCAGAGGGCTTCTTGACGGTCGAGCAGTCGGTAGTCCCGTTGGGGGGCGTGGCCGAGCAGGCACAGGTGGCAGGCGCGGCGCTGGCTGTCCACACAGGGGCATGCGCGCAGGGCCTGCTGGGCAGCGGCGAGGACGGCACGGAATTCTTCGCCGTCTGCGTCAGCCAGGCGCTGCAGGTAGCCGGTACCCCCGGCAAGGGCGTCGTACAGGACAAGGTAGTGGCGGGTCAGGTCGGTGTCGCGGTCGGGTTCGGTGCAGGTGGTGGACCGGATGTGGGCAGGGTCGCCGCCGTAGCGCAGGCCAATGCCCAGGTGCAGAGCTGCGGAGAAGGAGGCGAGGCGTTCCTGGACTTGGAGAGTTGCGGCGGGCAGCAGGATGCGCAGGGCCTCGGTGCGGTGCTCAGTCGCGGTGATGACACGCTGGTCGTGGGGCTGCTGAGGGTGGCTGCGGCTGCGGGTGGGACACCAGGGGCGGTGGTGGGCCAGGTCGGGCCGTCCAGCCAGGGAGTCGGTGAGGGCTTCCTGGACAGGGCCGTTGCCCGGTTCGCGTTCGGTCGCGCCGCCGCACAGCGGGCACACGGTGAAGCCGGTGACGGTGACGGGCTGTCCGGCGAACGCGGTGTCGGCCCGGCGTCCGTACTTGGCCGGGCCGAGGTTGAAGCGCCGGATGACGACCTCGCGCACGTGATCCACACCGAAGGTGGCCTTGGTGTGCCGCCAGGTGTCCTTGATTGCGGCGGGGTCGACGTCGACGGCGGTGGCGATGGTGTAGACGCCGCTGCGGCGGGAGTCGTGGTCGTCGATGATCCGGGCGTCGTCGCGCTTGTCCCGGGAGGTGACCTTGCGGGGCACGATCACGGTCTGCAGGGCCGCGCGCCCGCCGATGCCGGTGCCGCCGCAGCGCGGGCAGGCGGAGGTGTTGCTGGCGGCGTCCCGGGTTCGCACATATCCACAGTCCTGGCACACCCGCCAGGTCTGCACGCCTTCCGGGGTGCCGTCCTCGGAGCGGCGGGAGCGCGGGCCGAGGTCGAAGCCGTCGATCTCGTGCCGGTAGCCGCGCACGTAGTAGGCGTTGCCGGGTGCGAGTTCGCTGAGCGCGGCCTCGGCGGGGCGCTCATAGGTGCGCAGCTCGGTGCGCCAGCGGGCCTTGGGCGTCGACCGGTCAGCCTCGCCACCGGAGTCGCGCTGCTTGCGGGCGGGCTCCTTGTGCGTGAGCGAGGCCTCCAGGCGCACGCCGTCCTCGACGAGGCTGTAGTTGGGCAGCAGGCCCTGCTCGACCAGGAAGCTCTGTGCGCTGGCCTGACCGAGCTCAACCAGGCGGCTGCTGACGCCTGCGGCTTCGCGTTCCAGGTTGCGCTTCTCGCGAGCCTCGTCCTCGACGTTCTCCTGGAGCCCGTCGGCCGCCTCGTTGATCATCGCACGGCGGTCCAGCAACTCGGTACGCTCCGCCTCCCAGGCGTCCTCGGCCTCCCTGAGCCCGTCCTGCAGGCCGGCCTCCGCGTAGCGGCGCAGGGCCTTGCGGGCGTCGCGGGACACGCCGGAGTCGGGTACACCGTCGATGTCGGGGAAGAGACAGAGGAACTCCTCGACCAGGTCCATCCGCCCGGCAACCGCCTTACCGAAAGCCTTGAGCCAGCCGGTGCGGCCGAACAGCGCGGTGACCCGGTCGGGCAGCGGCAGGACGCCCTCGATTCGGCCCCGCGCGGCGAGGTCGATGAGGTGGGCGGTGTACTGACGGCGCAGCAGCTCCACGGCGGAGAGGAAGCAGCCGGGAGGCAGGATGCGCCCGGCGATGAGCTGGCGCGGCTCGGCCAGGTGGTACAGCGCGCGCGGGCTGGTGTCGGCAATGCTCACCATCAGCGCGTTGCCGGTCGAGCGCCCCGCACGGCCCACCCGCTGGACGTATCCGGCGGTGGACGGCGGCAGGGAGGCGAGGATGACCGCCTCCAACTGACCGATGTCGATACCGAGTTCCAGGGTCGGGGTGCAGGACAGCACGTTGGGGTCGGTGTGACGGCCGTTGCCCTGCCGGAAGCCCTTCTCGACGGCTTCTCGCTCCTTGCGGGTCAGTACCCCGGTGTGCTCCGCGGCGACCACGCTGTACGGGCCCGACTCCCGGTACAGGCGACGGTAGTAGTCGGAGCGGAAGTCCCGCGCGGCGCGCCCGTCGGCGCTGGACGAGGGCACAGTCAGCGCACCCTCGCAACGCTTCAGCGGGCAGGGCAGCCCCTGCCACACCGGCACCCGGTCCGGGTGGACCGTCTGCGTCCACCCGCACTCGGGGCACGTCACGGCTGCCACGCCGGTTTGAGTGTCGTCCAGCAGACGCACCCGGATATGACCTGCCGTCAGCCCATATACCCCGTGGCCATTGTTCTGGCCACCCGGACGCCCCTCGCCGGTGCGCCGGTACGCGAGCGCTTCGAGGTCCGCGCCGGCCAGCAGCGGCACCAGCTCTGCCAGGTAGGCGGCAGCCTCGGTGTGGTCCAGTCCCAGGCAGCGGTGGGTGAAGTCGGCGTACCAGCTGTCCTTCGAGTCGGCCCGTTCGAAGTCGGTACGCCCCGACCGGGAACCCACCAGCAGGAACGACGGCGCGTCAGAGCCGCGCCCGAAGGCGGGCATGCCCTCGGGACGGCCGGCCCAGACCGGATAGCGAGTGCGGCCCTCCTCGTCGACATAGGTGTGTAGCCAGGTGTGCTGGATGCCGCCGCTCTGCCGCAGATGCTCCAGCAGGCCGCGGACATAGCCTTCGAAGCGGCGCTCGCGGTCGACCCCGGCGGGCGGCAGCGGGTGCCTCATCGCTGCGGCGACGGGGTCGTCGATCCCCTCCAGGACCTGGCGGCGGTCCAAGTGCACCTGGAGCAGCGACTCGGCGGTCCTCGCCGCCCGAGCCGGGTCCTTGACGTGGACCTCTGCGGCGACGGTCCGGGTGAGCTCCAGAGTGCGGCCCATTCGGGAATACAACCCGAACTCCAGAAGGGTGTTGAACGCCAGGCGCTCACCAACCAGGGTCCAGGTGCTGGCGGGAATACGCTTCTTCTTGTCGAGCAGTCGCGCAACCCGGTCCACGTCGTGCAGATCCGGCGGGACCACGGACGCCAGCAGGTTCTCCTCCGGCACGGCGGCACGGCTTACCAGCGACGCTATCAACTCATTTAGCGGCAGACCGCTTTCGCGGTAGTCCTCCGCATCCAGCGCACGCCACTGCAGCTGCTCGTGGATCAGGGAGCGCAGTGAGAACTTCCAAGCCCGGCTCGCCACGAATCCGGCTCGGTGCGCGGCGTCCTGCACCGAGTCGTTGAAGATCAGAGTACGGCGGCGGTCCTGCCCCTTCGCGTCCTTGCTGGGCAACTCACCGCCGGTGAACAACTGGGTTACGACCACGGAGGCGAGCGGAGCGACACCGGCACCCAGGAAGCGGATACCCTGCGCCTGGCCGCAGGCCGGGCAGCGTTCGTTCTTCGAGTAGTCGTCGGCCTCGGGGTTGTCGTACCAGGCGAGGACGTACACGCCGTTCTCCGGTGCGGTCGCGATCCGCCCGCCGGCCAACAGAACCTCGTCCGGGTCGATGCGGCGCAGCGCCTCGCCGTTGTTCTCCAGGACCAGGACAGTCGCGTCATGGCTGGCCGCTCGGCGTCCCCGGCGCTCGCGCTGCTGAAGGATGGCCCGCGCTTGCTCGGCCGCCTCGGTAGGCGTAGCCGACACCAGGGCCCGCACACGTGCCTTGATCGGACCGCCCGCGACGCTACGCCGGTAGATCTCGTCGGGATCGCTGATCAGCGCGGCGGGGTTTCGCTCCGGGGAGATTGCCGCCCATCCGGATCGACCACAGTCGCGGCAGTACACGGACGGCAGGCGACCTGCGCGGGGGTTATGGCTCTGGCCGCGCTGCGTTCGGGCGCTAGGGCTGGTCACGGCGGCCTGGTCGTCGTCCGACCAGGAGAACACCGGCTCGGGTGCGACGAACCGCAGCACGCGTGACAGCGCGCGCAACCACAGGTGCGTCTCCACCAGCAGCAGCGGACGCTCACGGTCGGCGGGCGCGGACGGGTCGCGGGCGACCGAGATCAGGGCAACGAGACGGGCCAGTGCGGCGGCGGCCGTCGCCGGGTCCTGGGCAGCGGTGGTACGCCAGACGGAGGTGGGATCGAACGCGGCGAGGGCCTCGATGGAGGTCAACGGAGCGTCAACATCTGCGCGCAGCAGGGCGTGGATGAGCGGATGCTTCAGCAGGCGGGTGCCGAGCTCGCGCGGGTCAGTGGTGTCGCAGCCGGCAACGGCCTCGGCGATCCGGTCCAGCGCGTGCGGCGTGCGGGCAGGGTCGGGGAGCGCGGCCAGGTCGGCCGGGGTCGGCAAGGGAAGCGCCAGGTCGACCGGAGAGAGGAAGGAGTTGAGGTCTCGCCGATCCTCCCCCACCACAGCGTCATCGGGGAACCGCACGCCGAAGACCTGCGAGGCGACGTCCAGCATCGGACGCGCCAGCGTGACACCGCTGGGCTGGACGGTTCCCGCCTCGGGTGAGGTCGGCTTCGCGGTGGCGGGGGCCTCCCCCAAGGTCGCCGAGGTCGCCACAGGGCAGATCGCGCCCAGCGGGCGCCCGGGCTCGGAGGCCCCCACGGCGGCGGCCAGTCGCCGCAGCAGCATCGCCACGTCGGTGCCCTGGGCGCCGTCGTAGGTGTGGAACTCGTCGATCACGATGTAGGCGAGGTCTGCATCGAGCCACAGCGGAGCGTCGTGCTGACGTTGCAGCAGCAGGTCGAGCATCTTGTAGTTGGTGATCAGGATGTCCGGTGGATTGCGGCGGATCTCCTGCCGGTCCACCATGACTCGCTTGTAGGGCGAGGCGGCACGCGATGCCCCCGCCTCACCGATGTAGAGCCCCGCAGTGACCTCCGCCAGACGCGGGTCCTCCAGCAGATCGCCGATCCGGTCAGCCTGGTCACCAGCCAGGGCGTTCATCGGATAGAGCAGGATCGCCTTGATCCCGGCCCGGCCCTGCAGCCGGGCACGGCGGCAATGGTCCAGAACGGGGACGAGGAACGACTCCGTCTTGCCAGAGCCGGTGCCGGTGGTCACCAGCGTCGGCGAGGGGGTGTGGCCACCCTTGGTCGTCAGCCGCGCGAACGCCTCCGCCTGGTGCGCGTACGGCCAAAAGCCGTCCTGCCACCAGTCCAGATGCTCCTGCCAGCCGGCGTCGGCCGAGCGGAAGGGACGGCGAATACGCAGGTACGGGCCACGGAACAACCCGTCGACCGGGTCGGTGAGGAACTCCGTCAGCGCGTCCTGAGTATCCGGCTCGGCCAGCGCGAACGTCGTAGTCAGATACTCGACGGTCGTATCGCGCAACGCTTGCGCGGCAAGTGTGGGCCTCATGACGCGGAACCGCCCCCCGTGGTGTGCGAGTACTCGAATGATGACGTGCCAGATTCCCGGTGTTCATCGCTCGGATCGAAGGTATCGGCCGCCCCTGACAGGCCGAGCTTCGTCGCTCCTGGCACCCAGCCTGCTTCGTGCATGCGCCGGGTGAACTCGGCGTGTGCGGCGCGCATCTCAGCTTCGCGGTTGGCGCGGTACAGGGGGCCGGTATAGCCGGTGGGGACATTCGCTGCGAGGGGGAAGTCGTCGTGGGAGCTGAGTTGCTTCCAGGCGTCCTTGGGCTGGCCGTAGCCATGCACCTGGTGAGCCTTGGCGACCCGGCGACCGGTCGCGTCGAACCACATGTTCTCCTCGTACTGCTGGAGCACGGGGAAGCGGGAGCGATACATGGCGACCAGTTCGTCGGCCTCTATGCCGAGCCAGACCGCGACGAGAGCATCGATCTCGACGAGGGCAGCACGGCGGGCAAACTCAGCACGGAGGGGGGTTTCTCGGGTCCATGTCGGCCCTAGGTTGTGGGTGATCGGCTGCAATTCTCCAGGTTTTCCAGGGGTCCATGCGTCCTGGAGCCAGCTCGACTCATAGAGCTCCCGCCACAGGCGATCGTACACCGACGTCTGGCAGTTGAGACGCAGAGTGCGCAACATCAAAGCAGAATCCAGCGGGTGATCCGGCGTTGGTGCAGGCATTGCCTGTGCCTCGCCCACCTGGAGATCATTTCGGCCCGTCGCCCTGAGGAAATAGTCCAGCGGAAGGGAGGCCCAGAATCCCGCCACCAGCGCCGTTTCGCGCACCGTCGACAACGTCATGCTGTGCGCCATGTGAACATGGGCAGGCCCTGCTGGCATGAGGGCTGCAAAGAGGCTGCGCTCGGTATTCGAAGCGATCTGGCGTCGCCACACCATCCGAGTAAAGCGTGAGTATGGGCGCGATGACCATTTCACTAGCAGGCCCCGCTGCGCATCCTCATCCTCGGTGATCGAGGCCAGTTCATCCGCGACTCGCGAATCCGCCTTCAGGTCGCCTAGCAACGTCCGATCAAGCCAGGTCCTTCGCCTCAAGGCATCCTCGTACTTCTCGCGCGTGCAGTTCAGCGACCGCCGATAGTTGGTGCGCGGCACCTGGTCCTCGGCGAGGTTGAGGTGGTCCCACGGTTCCATCTGGAGCGAGGTGCGGGCGCCGTCGATCGGGCGCTTGGCAAAGGGCGTAGCGATACCGAAGAATGGGCCCTGAAGGATCACATCCTGCCAGCTTTCCGCCGGGCCGGAGTCCCAAGTGAAGTACCCATCCGTCCGGTCATTCTTCTCATGGAAGCCAGCACTGATGCGCGGAGTGAGGGCGGCAAGCCGGTTAGGCCAGGACGCCAGGGTCGTGATCGCGGACTCCTCCGAGGTTGTGACAGGGAAGAGCAGCTTGGTCTCCTCGATCGGGGGCGGATTCTCCTCACCGGCCAACTCGCGCCACATGGTGAGCGTCCGTTGATCGACCCTAATAATTCGCGACTTATGAGCCCGAAGGTCCCAGACGTACTTGCCCGACTCCTTGTCAAAGCGCTTAATCCCCGGCAGATCACCCTCGCCGCTGTGTCGCAGGGAGCGAAGTAGCACCTCAGGATGGAAGAGCCAACTGAGATGCTGGAAGCGGATCGTCTGCGCCCCGCCATAGACATTGACGCTGAAGTGTGTGGTGTCACTGACGGGCGGCGCGAACAAGAGTTTCGCGTTCACAAAATCCGCATGCAACCGCAGGTGCCCGTACGCCGCCCTCCGAAGCCGCCCTTCCTTTGCCCCCGTCAGGTGCGTGGCCGGATGTAGCAGTCCAGCGATGCCTCGCTCCCCGATCGCTCGCCAAGACTGAAGCATGAACGCCCGGTACAAGTCGGGCTGTGTGCCCACCAGTTCGGGGTAAGTGTCCACCGACGCCAAGAAGCCTGACAACGCTGCCGAGTCAGCCAGCTCACCCAGGAACGTCGACCGCGCACTAGCCTGCGCGAGCACGGCGGCCTTGCGCCCAGCCCACGCCTCGTTGCTCGGCTGCTCAGCCAGTTCGAACCAGGGCTCGAACTCCGCAAGGACGCCGCTCTCCTTCCACTCCTGCTTGACCCACGGCGGGTTCCCCACCATCAGATCGAACCCACCCTCCGCGAACACGTGCGCGAAGTCCAGTTCCCAGTGGAAGAACCCGCGCTCGCGCGCGATCCGGTACGCCGTCCCGTACCACGGGAAGAGGTCACCCAGGTCGTACGGCTCCTCCCATGCAGTGGCGTCGATCATCTGCGCGTCGAGGTTCCGCTCCGCCTCGTCCAGCTGTTCCAGGTCGGTGACCTCGGCCACCTCGAAGAACGACACCTTCTGCTTCCCAGAGTCGACGTCCACCCGCCCCACCACGGCTTCGGCGAACTCGATCCAGTCGTCCAGGGACTTCAGTGCAGTCTTGCGTCCCGCGTAACCCTTCTTGATCTTGGTCAGATCGACGTCGCCCTTGAAGTACCGCGCTCGGTCGGTGCCGTTGAGTAGCCCGACCTCCTCCAACGGCCAGAACCACAGCGCGCACCAGGCGTCCATCACCTGTCGCAGTCGCCAGTACGGGCTGCCCTCGGCGTGCAATGCCGCCAGTACCGCGTCGCGGTCCATGGCCCGTCCACCGGCGGCCTCACGCGTCTTCGCGAGCGCGTCGGCGCTCGCGCCCCACACGCCCACCGTACGGGCGATCTCCTGCTCCGACAGCTGCAGCCGCTTGACGACCAACTGCCAGAGATACTCAACCCGCTGAGCAAGCGCCATGAGCCGACCGACCTGCGCGCTCTGCTCGCTCTCCTCTTGCCGGTCCTCTGCTCGCTGGACGCGCTTGGCTGCCGCCATCCCCCGACCACCGCCCGCTGACCCGCCGAGGTCCAGGCTGCCCTGCTGCCAGCTGTCCAGCCCGAGGTCCAGTGCCCCTTGCCCGTGCTCATCCTCCAGCGGCGGCGCCGCCACCGATGTACTGACCGCAGGCGCCGCCTTCCGCGCCGCTGCCGCCTTCTTCGCCGCGCCCCCGCCCTTCGGCGCACGGCGAATCCCCGCCCGCCACTTCGTCATCGCCTCGATGACCTCCGGATCGAGCCACGCGGCCTCGGCGCCGGCCACCACGCTCGTCCCGGTCTGGCCGGCCGCGTCCTTCTTGGGCTTGCGCACCGACACGTCCTCGACCACCGACCCCCACCCCAGCGCGGGCAGCAGGAACTGGTGTACCGCCTGCCCGGGCAGCGGCTGCCCCAGCGGTACCTCCTTCGGTGCGGTCTGTCCCTTGCTCCGCAGCCACCCGCCCTCGTGCAGCGAGTTTCCCGGGTACACCTTCCGCGACGCGCCGATCAGCGAGTTACCCCGATGCAGGTGCAGCCCGTACCAAGGGGCCTTCATCCCCGGGTACATGGTGTTGAGCCACAGCGAGATCTCCGCTAGCTCCACCGCCGTTTCATTGAGGTCAACCCCGTATGCGTTGTGCAGGGCGATGTACGCCTTGGCCTTCTGGAACTCGCGTTGGTAGTCCTCGGGGTCGATCTGCACGCCCCGCTCGCGCTCGGCCAGGCGCAGATACAGCTCAGCGAGCTGGTTCACCGCCTCGTTGAGGAACGCCCCCGAGCCGAGTGCCGGCTCGCACACCCGCCAACGCAGCACGTCCGCCGCGTTCACCCACGCCTTCTCCGGTTCCTTCGGGTCGACCTTCCCCTCCGGGTCCAGTCGGAACCGCAGCGCCTGCTCGACAGTCGCCTGGGTCAGGGACTCCGGCGTGTAGTACGAGGCGCTAGTCTGCCGGTCGCGGCCCGCGAGGCGGTACACGTACGTACCCGCCGGGTACGTTGCGGACTCCTCCTCGCGGGTCTCCTTGTTGACCAGCCGCTTCACGAAAACGCTGTCGCCAGGCCCGTCCGGGTAACGTCCAGACTTGACCTGGCTACCAGTGATCAGCCAGGACCCGCCCTCCGGGTCGCCGCCCTTGGCGACCTCGTACAGCACCTCGTCCGCGATGAACCCGGTGTAGGACATCAGGCCCTCGTACACGGCCCCGAGGTGGTTGATGCTCAGATTGGCGTAGGAGATGAAGCCTCCCCTGCCGTATCGGCCCTTGCCCTCGATCAGCGTGAGGTGGCGCAGCACCTTGTGCAGCACCTCGTTGCGCAGCCGCAGGTCCAACGTCTTGGGACCGTCGCCGACGCCGTGGCTGGGAGCAGAGAGCTTCTGCCCGACGAGCCTTATCGACACGGGGTCGAAGAGCCGCGAGCGCAGCGCCTCGATCCGCACTCCCTCCTGCCCGTCGTCACCGCTGAGTTCCGTCGCCTCCCCGGCACCCACCGCGTCGCGTGTGGAGACGGTCTCGGCGACGGGATGGCCGGTGAAGACCTTGTCGAAGAGCAGCGCCAGCGAGTCGTGGAAGTGGTGTCCGCGCCGGGCGCGGCTGTCGGTGAGCTTCTCCGGGATCACAAGCTCCCGCAGGCGGCTGACGCTGTATCCGGTGACGTACTCCTCGCTCTTCATCGGCAGGATGTCGAGCTCGGGCCGAGCCTCCGCGTACAGCAGAAACAGGATCCGGTACAGGTAGCGCAGCGACTCCGTCGTGAGCAGCTTCGGCAGGTCGGCTGGCTCCTTGAGGACGTCGGGCAGCCACGCAGCGAGGTCCTCGACCCGTACCTTCTGCTCGCGGACCAGGTTCAGCACCTCGTTGGCGATGAGCTGGACGGAAGCCTGCAGGCCCTTGCGCAGGTCGCCCGTGACGCCGACCGAGTGGTCACGGGACTCTGCGACGAAGCGGGCAATGTCGTCCTCTTTGCCGTCCTCCTTGGGGCGCAAGGAGTCTGCTCCGAAGAGTGCGGCGATGACGTCGAGCTCCCCAGCGGTGGCGCCCTTGGCGCCCTTTCGGGGCAGCGCGATGTCGAGGCTGACGGCGAGGTACCTGCCGCGGGCGAAGTGCTCCCGGTCGGCGAGGATCATCACACCGCCGAAGAGCAGCAGGGCGTAGCGCGGCGGGTTGTCCGCGCTGAGCAGCCAGGCCGCAAGGTCGGTGACGGTCGTCAGGGTCTTGCCGGAGCCGACGCGGACGGGGGCGGGCAGTCGGCCCGCCGCGCCGTCACCATCGCCGCCGCGTACCTGGTCCACGGAGGTGGCGAAGCCGCCGGTGAGGACGACGAGTTGGTCCTCGCTGTGGGCGACTGGCACGGCGACCGCGCCGGCCGGGCTGTGGACGGTGCGCAGGCCGGGGACGGGGGTGTAACCCAGGGCGCGCAGCAGCCGGTCGTGCCAGCCTGCCAGCGCAGTGCGCCATTCGGCCTCGGCGCCGACCTCGCTGGCCCAGGCCGCGCCGGGCTGCGGGTTGGCGTGCGCCAGGGAAGAGGGCAGTTCGTCGCGTTCCAGGGACCGCAGGGACTTCAGCGCCTCCGCGCCCGCCCGCTGGGCGGCGACGGCAAGCGCGTCCTCGGTGGCGTTGAACTTGTCCGCGGCGTCGCGCAGTGCGGCGCGGGCGGTGAGATAGGGCACCGACAGGTTGCGCAGCCCCTGTCGCGGGGTGTCCTCCCCCGCGCGTTCCTTCGCGGTCCACTGCTTGAGCAGGCCGTTCTTGAGCTGCGTGGGCAGGATCTCGTCAAGGTAGAAGGCGGGGAAGTACTCGCCCTCGTTGACCAGGGAGTCGAACGTCACGCCTGCTTCTCCTGCCCGCTACTGCGTTTGCCCATAACGTCGTTGTCGCTCATGCGCTCGGTTCCAAGACTGCCAGGACGCGCACCATCGGCCTGCCGGCCGTCTTCAGCCGCTCGGCACACCTGCGCAGCTGCTCGGCGGTCTCGTCGCGTTCGCTGCGCGTGAGGGCGCCGAGCCCCGGCAGGGTCTGCTGCCAGTGCTCGATCTTCCTCTCGTACTCGTGCAGCGGGGCGTCCACCAGCTCGTCGCTGACCGTTCGCAGCTCGTAAAGCTCACGGCGGGTCGCGGCGACAGCCGCCGGGACCAGCTCGGTGAGCGCGTCGCGATCGCCCGGCGCGAAGTGGTCGTCCATGCCGGGCCCGACGCCGAGCTCGGCGAGCAGTTCGCGCGTCAGCGGGCGGATTCGCGGATGGACCTGCGTCAGCCGGTCGACGGCAAGCCAAGCGACCACTGTCGGGCGCCCTTCGGCGTTGGACCACAGCCCTTGGGTCAGGAACACCGGCTCCGGCACCTTCTTGGCGTTCACCTGCAGTACGGGGGCGCTCTGGCGGCCGATCTGGACCAGCACCTTGTCGGTGATCCACTCGAGGACAGGGTGGAGCTCCCCGACGTAATGGGAGTCCGGCCACAGGGAGTTGGAGTGGGAGTCCTCGCGAGCGCGACGCAGCGAGTCGGCGGCATCCGCCACATCGAAGGTGAGGTTGAGACGCCGGTCGATACCCTGGTCGCGGCGGTAGGAATCGGGAAGGACTGAGAGGCGGTCGGCCAGGTCCTCGGGGGTGTCGAAGCTCAGGTCGTTGCCTTCGACGACAGTCTTCAGCCGGAAGGACTCCAGGTCTTCGAGCTCCTCGAGCCCGGCCAGGACGTAGTCGCGCCGGCTGGAGAAGAGACGCAGCTCCTCGACCAGGACCGGCGAAGTGGGAAGGCCGTCCGCCGAGGCTTCCTCAGGCTCAGCTTCGCCCCCGGCGTCGAGCAGATCGAGGAAGCCCATCCCGATCGGGCCATCGTCGTACTCGGCCATCAGCGCCTGCTGGACCGGCGGTTCGCCCTCCTGGGACACGGCCTGGGCCTCCAGGTCGCGGACCGCGTCCTCGGGGCGGCGGCCGGCGAGGAGCGACTCCATCAGCCGCTTCTCCTCCTTGTCGGCATCGTGTTCCTGGCTGACGGCCTCGACAGTGCCGAGCACCTGATGGACCACCGCCTCACGGTCAAGAACCCGCTGCGCGACATCCCGGTCATCCAGCGCCCCCTCAACGCCGGAAGCGAGGATCATCGCGCGGAACTCCGGCGGGTGCTGCTGTCCGTAGCGGTCGATGCGACCGTTGCGCTGCTCGACCCGGATCAGGCTCCACGGCAGGTCCCAGTGGATCAGGTGGTGGCACTGACGGTGCAGGTTCACACCCTCGGAAGCCCCATCACCGGTCAGCAGCAGCCGCACGTCACTGCCCGCTCGCGCGAACTCGTCCACGTACTCCTGCTGCTCGGTGTCCGGCACAAGACTGTGCAGCACCTTGACCGCGTTCCTGCCACTCTCCTCGGTCTTCCAACCGAGCAACGGCGGGAGGATCACCCCGAGCCAGTCGAGAGTCTCGCGGCGCTCGGAGAACACCACCGCCCGGGTCCCGCTGCCGGGCCTGACGCCGATCTCCTGCAGTTCCTCCACCAGCCCTGCGAGTTTCGCTGCCCTGTGATGTCCCTCGGTGCTGACGGCCTGCTCGATGTCACGGGCCAGACCGGCCAGGCGCAGCAGGGAGGCCACCTCCGGGGCGGACGACGGCAGGTCCACGGGCGGCGGGTCGGTGACGTTCTCATGGTGATGCGGCAGCTTGTGGCCCAGCTTCGCCAGTCGTGCCCGTACGGTCGCGAACAGCGCGCGGTGCGAGGACAGGAACGACTTCAACAGCACGTACGGGAACAGCCTGTTCTCGTCGCCGCGCAACTCCGCGCCTTCATCGCCGGCCTCACCGGGGCGTCGCAGCCAGAACGAAGCGAGCTCGGCGAAGACCTGCTCCTCCAGATCCGTCGCATTCCGTTCCACCGGATACGAGCCGCCCCGAGGTGCCCACTTCACCACCTCTACGGTCTTCCCATCCTTGACCTCGGTCTTCGTCGCCAGTACCTGCGATACCTCGCGGCTGGCCTTGGTACGGCGGATGTAGAGGTGCCTCAGCTCGTCCGGCTTGGGGTCGTTCACGTCCTTGATTGCCATCGGGTCGAGCAGCCGGACGAGGCCGGCGAAGGACCGCATCTTGCCGTTGTGGGGCGTTGCGCTGGCCAGGATCAGCGCGTCGGTGTGTTCCGCCAGGAGGTTAGCCAGCGCCCGGCGGTCGCTGCTCTCTCCGATGAGGTTGTGCGACTCGTCGATGACGACGGCGTCCCAATGGACGTTCTCCAGCCAGGGCTTGTAGCGCTTCGGGTTCTTGATCGTGTCCATGGAGACGATCACGCGCTTGTAGTAGGTGAAGGGGTTGCGCCCTGCCGGGACACGCCGCTCGATGCGGGCGATACCGACGCTGTCCAGCCGCACCAGCGGCAGCGCGAACCGTGTCCACATCTCGTGCTGGAACTGCTCCAGCACCGGGGCCGGCGTCACCACGAGGATCCGCTCACCGCGCCCACGCCGGACCAGCTCGCCGAGCAGCACCCCGATCTCCAGGGTCTTGCCGAGGCCCACCACGTCGCCGATCAGCAACCGTGGCCGAAGCGGGTTGGCCAGGGCCTTCTCAGCGGGGCGCAGCTGGTAGTCCATGCGGTCGAGCAGGAATCCCTCGGTCAGCGCCAAGCCCTTCTCGGACTGCGGCAGAGGCGTCCTGCGCATCACCGCCTCCAGGAAGAGGCGGCTGCGCCGAAACTCCTTCGAGTTGTCGGGCACCAACCGGGTGTCCTCGGGGCGCAGTACCCGAGGCTTGTCCAGAGAGGTGAGGAACCGAGCCTCGTGCCCTCGGACCAGGTCAGAGGCACCGGTCGCCTTGATCAGGTACTCGCCATCCCTGGGTTTGCTGATGCTGCGGACCAGCCAGTCCTCGTCACGCACCTCGATAACGGTGCCGACGGCAATCCCGAGCGGTGCGGCTGCGCCGACGTGGTCGGGTGAAGCGGCTACTGCGTCGGGCATCGCGTGGTGACCTCTCGAAAAACGATCGCGCCGCTGCATGGGCGCTGTGCTGGCGGAATGATCTTCTGTTTGCATCTGACTGCCACCCGTTCGGGGAACAGAGCGAGTGGCAGGCTTCGGCCCCGTCGGCCCACGGACATTCGCCCGCGGCTGGAGCCGAACGCCTATAGTTTTCGGCTACGGGCGTACGCCTCACGGAGGAACTTGGCGACGCGTAGCGCGGCCGCAGGTGCGGTTGGCGGCAACTGGGCAGTGGCGGCAGCTTGCGGCAGTTCGATTGGGAGGATCATCGTCGTCCTCCCTGACGATGTGTCCGCCGGTGGCAGCGGCACTGTGACCACGTTCGCCGGATCGACCACCGTAGGTGAGTAGCCCGCTTCGGGCTCCGGCGCCGGTTCGAGCGCCACTGGTTCGAGTTCCTCTGAATCAAAGAGCTGCGCGAAGAGATCATCACCGCCGACCCACGGCGCGTCGGGCGCAGCTCCGGCATCCACCGCCTGCTGCGCCGCCGCCTGCACCTCAGCGTTCGCTACACCGGCGAACGCCGAGGGGGGCAGCTCCGGCGCGAGCCCCGCCCTCTCCACGACCTCGCGCAACTGCGCATCCGCGTCCTCGGATGTCAGCCCGTGCTGGACGAGGAGCTCGTGCAATCCCTGCTCCACGCCGTCGAGCGTCGGCCGCTGCTCCGGAATATGCACAATGATCTTGGCAAGCAGCGGGACAAACGTGTTGTCGATGTCATCCCAGACCGGTGACACCGGGACAGGGCCGTGCGGATAAGGCGGACGGCCTGCGGCCGCATAGAACAGAGTGGCCCCAAGGGCGTACACGTCAGCTGGTTCCTTGACTCGCTTCAGGTCGGTCGCCTGCTCCAACGGCATGTAGCCGGCGGAGCCGAACCCCAGCCCGGTCTTGGTCAAAGCCTGGCTGGTGCGGCGGTCTGCCAGTACCGCAAGGCCGAAGTCAAGGACGACAGGGCCGGTAGGGCCGAGGACAACGTTGGCCGGCTTCAAGTCCCGATGCAGCAGCTTCGCCCCGTGGATGGCACGCAGCGCGTCCACCAGTGCGAGCCCCAGCGCGGCGTACGGGCCGACAGAGAAGACATCCGTCTCCTTGATCAACTTGCTGAGGTTCGGACCGTGCACGTAGTCGATCGCCAGCCACGGCTGCGCGGCCTCCGGGTCAGCGGCGAGCAGCGAAGGCACCCTGTCACTGACGACCGCCCGCACCGCGCCTATCTCCTGCACGAACCGGGCGCGTTTCTCATCCTCGTCCTGCTGCCTGTTCTGCAGGTACTTCGGGCTGATCACCTTCACTACCGAGAGGGTGTTCTCGCGGTCGGCATCACCCTCGGACAGGTAGTACCCGGCCTCCAGCTCGGGGCCCAGGTTGTCCAGGGGCAGCCGCCGCGCGAGATAGGCCCTGCCCATACCCCCCTCGCCGAGAACGGCCAGCAATTCGAACGGGCCTAGCACCAGGGGGTCCACATCGCTGTCCAACGGCTCCATCAGCGCCCTCGTACCCCCGCCCGACTCGGAACTTGACCTAAACCCCCGCGACCGCGTGCAAAGAAGCCCGGCGCACCCGCTACGGACCCACAGCACAGCCCACCGACCAGTTTAGAGCGCGTGCACATGAACCCTGCTGGATCTTCGAAAACCGTCCCAACTCGAGCAGCCGCCATCAGAGCTCATCGTGTGGCACGCAGTCTCACCAACGCCTCCGCGTTGCCTGATCAGACGGCTCAGCTCGGCTGCTTCGGGCTCCTCCGGGGGCCTCGAGCTCTGGGACTTTTCAGGGACTTTCAGCTCTGTCCGAGGGACTTGAGAGGGACTTTTTGCCGCCTAACGCGGCAAGGCCCTGAAAGATCGGAAAGGGCCTCCGACGCAGGTCAGAGGCCCTTTCCGGGGCAAACGTGCAGGTGACAGCGGACGAGTCGGCCTGTACGCCGGGTTCTGTCTCCCGGGTTGCTTGCGCGGCCCGGGGAGGCGGCCATCCATCTAGGGCTGCCGTTGCCGACAGCCTCGTGCGGTCTACCCGCGGACTCGGGCGAGCAGCCCTCGAACATCCGCGCACGGTGCCCGAGGGCACCGATCTTGACCTTGCTCCGAGTGGGGTTTACCGAGCCGGCCGAGTCACCTCGGTCGCTGGTGGTCTCTTACACCACCGTTTCACCCTTACCTGCGGCCGAAGCCGCAGGCGGTCTGCTTTCTGTGGCACTGTCCCGCGGGTCACCCCGGGTGGGCGTTACCCACCACCCTGCTCTGTGGAGCCCGGACGTTCCTCGGCGGGTCCGTTGAGAACCCGTCGCGACCGCCCGGCCGGCTCGTCCGCCGTACTGGTCATCGTAGCCGGTCGGCGGCGGGCGTCCGTACCCGCGCTCCGGCCGCGGCGGGCGGACGCTCAGTGGGCGACCGGCTGCCGCTCCTGTTCGGGGGTGAGGCGTACCGCCACTCCGGCTGCGGTACGGGCGGCCCAGGCGGTGGTGGTCAGTGCTCCCAGCAGCAGGATGGCCGCGCCCAGGCCCACCACGATCCACCAGCCGGTGTGGCTGGCCTCGGTGAAGCCGCTGCCCGCCCGGGGGCCTAGGGAGGCCGTGGCGGCGACCACGGTGCCGATCACCGCCACGCCCAGCGACTGCCCGATCTGGCGGCTGGTCGAGGCGATGGCGGCCGCGACACCCGCCTGGGAGACCGGCATGCCGGAGACCGCCGCGTTGGTGATCGGCGCATTGACGAAGCCGAAGCCGATTCCGAACAGCGCGTAGGCGACCAGCAGCAGCCCGGCCGGCGAGTCATCGGCGGTCCGGGTGAGCAGGACGCCGCTGGCGGCCAGCGTCGCGCCCGCGGCGAGCAACGGGACACGCGGACCGTGCCGCCCGACGATCCGTCCGGAGAGCGGCGCGAAGACGCCCATCATCCCGGCCATCGGCAGGGTCCGGAGCCCGGCCTCGAAGGGGTCGTAGTGGCGGACGTTCTGCAGGTAGAGGGTGTTCAGGAAGAGGAAGCCGCCGAGCGCGGCGAAGGCGCAGACGGCGGTGACGGTGGCGCCGGTGAACGGGACGCTGCGGAAGAAGCGCAGGTCGATCAGCGGCTCGGGGGTACGCAGCTCCCACCAGGGCAGGACCAGCAGTGCGGTGAAGGCGACGGTGGCGAGGGTCAGGATCAGGGGCGAGGCCCAGCCGTGGCCCGGGCCCTCGATGATCGCGGCGGTACCGGACCCGAGCAGCACCACCATCAGGACCTGCCCGACCGGGTCCAGCTTCCGGGGCCTCGGGGCCTTGGACTCGGGGACGTAGCGGAAGGTCAGGGCCCAGGCGAACAGTCCGACCGGAACGTTGATCAGGAAGATCGACGGCCAGCCGGCCGCCTTCACCAGGGTCCCGCCGATCAGCGGGCCGAGCGCCATGCTGACGCCGACCACTCCGCCCCAGACGCCGATCGCCTGGGCGCGTTCCCGGCGGTCGGTGAAGGTGTTGGTGATGATCGACATCGCCACGGGGTTCAGCATGGAGCCGCCGACCGCCTGCAGGGCCCGGAAGGCCACCAGCCAGCCCAGCCCGGGTGCGAGGCTGCACAGCAGCGAGCCGAGGACGAAGACGACCAGTCCGGTCAGGAACACCCGGCGCCGCCCGAACCGGTCCGCGACCGATCCGGAGAGGATCAGCAGTGCGGCGAGCACCAGGGTGTAGGCGTCGATGATCCACTGGAGTCCCGAGGCCGCCGAACCCAGGTCGTGCTGGATCGACGGCAGCGCGATGTTCACGACCGTGTTGTCCAGGCCGACGATGAACAGACTGAAGCAGCAGATCGCGAGCACGAGCAGTCGGTGTCCGCGGGTGGTCGGAGCCGGCGTGACGGTTGGTGCGCTCACCTGTTGATCATCCCAACGGGTCGGAGACGGCGGAGAACGGGTCGGAGGCAGCGGGAGGGGACGGACGGCACGGGGGCGGATGCAGGACGGCTGCCCGCCTCAGGGCGGCTGCCCGTCTCAAAGCGAACGCCCGCTCGGCGGAGGCTCATGCCGGGACGAAGCGGACCGTGCGGGTGGCCGGGTCGGCCTTGGCCAGCCGGACCCGGAGGCGTTCGCCGAGCGTGAGGGGCACCGAGTCGCCCTCGCACCGGGCGACCACGGCCGGCTCGCGGAGCTGGACCGTGCCGTCGACCGGTCGGCGTTCGTCGACCTCGATCACCACGGCCTCGAAGTCCTCGCCCTCACGTCCGCGCAGCAGCTCGGCCTCGACCAGGTCCGTGAAGGCCCGCTCCACCTGGTGGGCCCGCCGGTCACCGCTCGCCATCAGCGTGGGTACCCGCGGCAGCGTCTCCTGAACCCAGCCGGGGACGTCGGCGCCGTCGGCGAGGGCCAGGCAGGCCTCCAGCGTGTAGCGGTCGGCGAGGCGGCGCAGCGGCGCGGTGCAGTGCGCGTACGGCCTCGGCGAGGGCCTCGTCGGGCCAGTCCGCGGACAGCTGCATCGCGGCCCGCAACTCGGCGAGCTCGATGGTGATCCGGGCGGAGTCGGCTGCTCTGAGCGTGAGTTGTGGGCGCGGCATGGTCGCAGCGTACGGCGGGGGCGGGCGAAGTGGCCCGTTGTGCTGGGCCATAGGGTGGGCGTGGCGAACAAGGTTCGGCGGAACGGGGGTTGGGCGTGAACATGGGCACGATGACAGGTGCCGCCGCGGGGGCAGCGGCCGGAGCGGCGGCGAGGACGGCGGCAGGCTCGGTGGCGGGGGCGGTACGGACCACCGGCGCCGTGGTGGCCGGGGCGCTCGGCGCGGTCGGGGCGCTGCACGCGGTGTGGGTGCGGACGCCGTGGCCGATGGGCAGCCCGGCGGAGTTCGCCGACGCGGTGGCCGGTGTCGGGGTGGACCGGCTGCCGACGCCGGCGATGTGCGCGGAGGTGGCGGTCGCGCTGGGCGCGGCCTCGTACCTGGTGGGTGCTCGCGCGGGAGTGCTGCCCTCGGCCGGGCCCCGTCGGCTGCGGACGGCAGGGGCTGGGACGGTCGCGGCGGTACTGCTGGCGCGCGGCGTCGGTGGGCTGCTGCTCTTCGGCACGGCGGAGTCGGGCCGGCGGTTCGTCCGAGGCGAGCGGTTCGTCCGGCTGGACCGGCGCTACTACTCCCCGCTCTGCCTGGCCCTGGGAGCCGGCGCGGCGCTGGTGGCCGCACGGGGTGCGTAAGGTTGGCAGGGTTCGCTGCCAACAGAGTGCTGAAGGAGTCCGCTGTGCTGGTCCTGTTGCCGCCGTCGGAGGGCAAGGCCACTTCCGGGGACGGGGTGCCACTGGCACTGGACGGACTCTCGCTGCCCGAACTGTCGGCGGCGCGCGAGCAGGTGCTGAACGCCCTGGTCGAACTCTGCTCTGCCGATGAGGACGCGGCGCAGGAGGTGCTCGGGCTGAGCAAGGGCCTGCGCGGCGAGGTGGCCCGCAACGCCGGCCTGCGGACGGCGGGTGCGCTCCCGGCGGGCGAGGTGTACACGGGCGTGCTGTTCGACGCGCTCGGGCTGGCGAAGCTGGACGAGGCCGCGTACCAGCGGGCGGAGCGTTCGCTGCTGGTCTTCTCCGGGCTGTGGGGCGCGGTCCGGATCGGTGACCGGATCCCGCCGTACCGCTGTTCGATGGGCGTGAAGCTGCCGCCGCTGGGCGCACTCGGGGCGTACTGGCGGCGCGAGATGGCCTCGGAACTGCCGGCCGCCGCCGGGAACGGGCTGGTGCTGGACCTGCGCAGCTCGGCGTACGCGGCAGCCTGGAAGCCGGCCGGGGAACTGGTCGCGCGGACGGTCACCGTGCGGGTGCTGCAGGAGCGCGAGGTGGACGGCGTACTGAAGCGCTCGGTGGTGAGCCACTTCAACAAGGCCACCAAGGGGCGACTTGTCAGGGACCTGCTGAATGCGGGAGTCGAGCCAGGCTCTCCGGGCGAGCTGATCGAGGCCCTGTTCGGACTCGGGTACCGGGTGGAGGTCTCGACCGAGGGGTCGGCACGGAAGGCGTGGCAGCTGGACGTCGTGGTGACGGACGTGCACTGAGCGGCTCGGACGCCGAATGGCGCACGGCGGATGACGGATGACCGGCGGCGATCGACCGCTGGCGAACACCCGCCGACAGATGGAAACCATCAACGGGCGAGGGTAGCTACTAACAGATGACGGATACCGACTGACCGGTGACAGGCGACGATTGCCGACTGGCCGACGACGGCTAACGGCTAACGGCTAACGGCTAACAGAATCTGAAATCCGTCAGCCGCTAGCTGCCATGCGTTATCCGTCGTCCGTCGTCCGTCACCCGCGCTCCGGTCAGCGCAGATGGCTCGTGTCGTTGAGCAACCGCAGTGAGGCATTTCCGTCGGAGTAGTACTGAACCGCGCACAGCGAGGCCGCCGACAGCTCCATCCGGTACATCGAGTCCGGCGGCGCGCCGAGCGCGAGCCGTACCAGGGTCTTGATCGGGCTGACGTGCGAGACGGCCAGGACCGTCTTGCCCGGGAAGCGGGCGATCAGCTTGTCGCGGGCGACGCCGACCCGGTGGGAGAGGGAGGCGAAGCTCTCGTTGCTGCCGGTCGGCTTGGCCTTGGCCGAGCCGAGCCAGGCTGCGAGGTCGTCCGGGTAGCGTTCCTGCACCTCGGCGAAGGTGAGGCCCTCCCAGTCGCCGAAGTCGAGTTCCCGCAAGCCCTCCTCGATCCTGACCTCCAGGCCCAGGCGGGCGGCCACCGCCTCGGCGGTCTGCCGGGCGCGCCGCATCGGCGAGCTGACCACGGCCTGGATGGTGCCGCGCGCGACGAGCGCCTCGGCGACCCGGGCCGCCTGCCACTGGCCCCGGTCGGAGAGCTCCGGATCCCCGCCGCCGCTCCCGGAGAATCGCTTCTCCGGGGTCAGCGCGGTCTCCCCGTGCCGGAGCAGCACGAAGGTGGTGGGGGTGCCGAGGTCGGCCGGGAGTGCCCAGCCCGTCTTGGGGGCCGTGGGCGCCGGGAGCTCCTCCTCCACCGGGACTGCGGCGGGTGCCGGACGTGTCCTGGCCTTGGGCTCCCACTGCCGTCCGGCCTTGCCCGCGTCCATCGCCTCGTTGGCCAGCCGGTCCGCGTCCTTGTTCCTCTCGCGCGGGATCCAGGTGTAGCTGACCTGCGAGCGCGGGTAGACGGTGCGCGCCTCGGCGGCGAGGGGCTGCATGTCGGGGTGCTTGATCTTCCAGCGGCCCGACATCTGCTCGACCACCAGCTTGGAGTCCATCCGCACGTCGATCGCGGCGTCCGGGTCCAGCTCGTGCGCCGCGCGCAGTCCGGCGATCAGGCCTTTGTACTCGGCCACGTTGTTGGTGGCGTGCCCGATGAACTCGGCAGCCTCCGCGACGATCTGGCCGGTGTCGCCGTCCCGGACCACCGCGCCGTAGCCGGCCGGCCCCGGATTGCCCCGGGAGCCGCCGTCCGCCTCGACGATGAACCTTCGCCCTGTCATCGACCGCTCACCCTCCATCGCCCGGCCGACCACCGGCCGGACCCGCCATCTGCTCGGACCACCGCCGAGTGCCGCGCACGTCGACCGCCACGTATGGCGACCATCACGGTCGGCGCCCGTCAGGTTCGCCAACCGCCGCACACGCCAGCACTCATCCCAGCGCGCACGCCGGCTCGCGGGCGCGCACCCGTACACCCGGGTGCGCGCCCGCGTGCTCGTACATCCTGCGGGCGCACGCCCTACGGGCTCAGGCGCCCGAGTCGGCCGTACGGACCAGGATGCGCCCGCAGTTCTCGCAGCGGACGACGGCGTCCTTCGGCTCGGCCTTGATCGCGTTCAGGTCGGTGATGGAGAACTCCACCCGGCAGCCCTCGCAGCGGCGCTGGTACAGCCGGGCCGCACCGACACCGCCCTGCTGCTCGCGCAGGCGGGTGTAGAGCTTCAGCAGGTCGGCCGGGATGACGGCGGCGACGGTCTCCCGGTCGCGCTTGACCTTCTCGGCCTCGGCGTCGATCTCGGCGAAAGCCGCGTCCCGGCGCTGCTCGGCCTCCTTGAGGACGACCGTGGAGTGGTCCAGGCGGGCCGTCAGCTCGATGACCCGGGTCTGCGCGGCCTCCAGGCGCTCCATCACCTCCAGGACGACGTCCTCCAGGTCAGCCTGGCGCTTGGCCAGCGAACCGATCTCGTGCTGGAGGTTCTCGAGGTCCTTCGGCGAAGTGATGGCGCCGGAGTCCAGCCGCAGCTGGTTGCGGGCGGCCCGGGCCCGGACCTGGTCGACGTCCTGCTCGGCCTTGGTCTGCTCGCGGGTGGTGTCGCCGAGCTGGGCCTGGGCGGCGACGACCAGGTCCTTGAGCGCGGTGTGGTCGGCGGTCGCCTTCTCGATCTCGGCGTGCTCGGGCAGGCTGCGGCGCCGGTGGGCCAGCTGGTCGAGGCGGGAGTCGATGGCCTGCAGGTCGAGCAGGCGGATCTGGTCGGCGGGCGCGGCGTTCAAGCGGAGGGCTCCTGTGAATCGGTCAGGTTGCAGGTCGGATTCGGGTGCGCGGGGTGTCGCACGGGTGTGCCGCGCGAGGTCGGCCGGGGTGCCTGGGTGTCAGGCCCGCCCGGTCACTCCGGCAGCGGACGCCACCGGGGTGCCGGAGGCGAAGGCGGTCATCGGGGCGTGGGCGGTCCACGGGTCGGTGACCACCTCGGAGACCCTGGTCTCCAGCGGCCAGCCGTGCTTCTCGGCGGCTGCGGACAGTCCGCGTTGGGCGAGCTTCAGCCACGGCCACTCGGTGGCCCAGTGCGCGGCGTCCACCAGCGCGACGGGGGCCGCCTCGGTGGCCTCGGAGGCCGGGTGGTGGCGCAGGTCGGCGGTGACGTAGGCGTCGACACCGGCGGCGCGCACCTCGGCGAAGAAGCTGTCACCGGAGCCGCCGCACACCGCGACCCGGGTGATCAGCCGGTCGGTGTCCCCGGCCACCCGGACGCCGGCGGCCGTGGCCGGCAGCCCGGACGCGACCTGGGCGGCGAAGTCGGCGAGCGTGAGCGGCGGCTCCAGGACGCCGATCCGGCCGGTGCCCCGGCGGCCCGCCGGGTCGGTCGGGTCCGGGATCAGTGGACCGAGCACCCGCAGGCCGACCGCCTCCGCGAGGGCGTCGGACACTCCCGGGTCGGCGTGGTCGGCGTTGGTGTGCGCGACGTGCAGGGCGGTCCCCGAGCGGATCAGGGTGTGCACCACCCGCCCCTTGAAGCTGGTGGCGGCGACGCTGGTGGTGCCGCGCAGATAGAGCGGGTGGTGGGTGACCACCAGGTCGGCACCCCACTCGACGGCCTCGTCGACCACCGCCTGGACCGGGTCCACGGCGAACAGGACGCGGCTGACCTCGTCCTCGGGATCACCGCAGACCAGCCCGACCGCATCCCAGGATTCCGCCCACTGCGGCGGGTAGAGCTCTTCGAGGGCACTGATGACGTCGGACAGTTTCGGCACCTGTCGAGACTACCGCGCGCGGAGAGCCCCCGAGCCCCGGCGGGGGCGGGAGCCGCCCGGGACGTGCGCGGAGCAGCCCGTCAATCTGCCGCATCGGGTACGTCCACCGTCGGGCGAGCGGGCGCACAGCTGCCCGTCAACCGGCGTGTGACGGCGCTCGGAGGCGCGTGAGCGTGCCGACGGCGGCACACGGACACATGAATTCCACGTCGCCTCTGGTCACACTCTGCGGGTAGCGCGCATTCGAAAACGAGCCTGGATCACCCTTAAGAGTGAAGTGACCTCGCTGGCGTTGAGGCGCCCCCATCCCGAAAGTAACTTCAGTGATGCGAACGGGAGTTGCCTCGACCAGGGGGGTCGAAAAGGGCGCTCCGCCGAAATTCCGGGCTCACCGCGTTCCGCCTCCAGCTCCGCCGATCGGACGATCGGCGCACGGGACGGCGGGACGCCGAGGACCGGCACGAAAGCGGCGGACGCGGCCGGGGCGCCGGTCCCGTATCTCCGAGAAACCGACCGGACCGAGGGCCCGCACAGCGGGCGCCGTCGGCGACGCAGCAGAGGGGTGTGAAGCAGATGGGGGCGGGCACACCGCTGCGCTCGGCCGGGGGGCCGGGGTCGGTTGGCGACGGGCCGGGTGCGGTCGGCACGTTGCCGGAGGTGGCGCGGGCGGCCGTGGCCGGTACCGGGAGTCGGGGAGACGAGGGTGGTTGGAGTCTCACCGTCGAGGGCTTCTGGTGCACGGCCCGGCCGTCCGGGCCGGCCGCCGCGGTACCCGCGCAGGGCTGGAAAATCCACGTGAGCGCGGCCTCCCCGGCGGCTGCGGAAGTCCTCTCCACCGTGGCGTCGGTCATCGCCGCAGACCCCTGCACTTTCAAATTCGCCGCTGACCGGGAGAAACTCCACGAGATCAATTCCCGGAACAGCGAGCGCGGTTCCGCCGGGAAATTCATCACCGTCTACCCCGTCGACGAGGAGCAGTTCCGGCGGATCGCCGAGGAACTGCACCGCGCGACCGAGGGCCTGCCGGGGCCCGTCATCCTCTCCGACCGGCCGTACGCGCCCGGCAGTCGGGTGCACTACCGGTACGGGGTCATCGCCGCCCGCGCCGAACTCGGCAACGACGGGGCGTACCGTTCGACGCTGACCGGCCCGGACGGCAGCCGGACGGAGGACGTGCGCGGCGCGAGCTACCGGTGCCCACCCTGGGCGATCGACCCCGTCGAGGGGAGGGGGTCGGCCGCCCCCGGCGCTCGCGGAGCCGCACCGACCCGTACCGGGGGCACCACCGGCAACGGAACCGTCGACGGCAAGCCCATCGGCGGCGATGCCCCCGGCAACGGCTCCACCGGCCGCGGATCGCGCCCCGGCGGGGTACTGCTCGGCGGCCGGTACGCGCTGACGGCGGCCATCCGGCACGGGACCAAGGGCGGCGTCTTCCTCGGCCGGGACAACACCGACGGCACCGAGGTGGTGGTCAAGCAGGCCCGCGCGCACATCGAGGTGGACCGGTCCGGCCGGGAGGCCAGGACGGCACTGCGCCACGAGGGACGGCTACTGGAGCACCTCGACGGCCGCGCGCTCACCCCGCATCCGGTGGAACTGATCGAACAGGGTGACTCGCTCTTCCTGGTCCAGGAGCGGATCACCGGCCGGACACTGGGCAGCTGGGTGGCCGAACGCCTGCGCCGCGACGGCACACCGGACATCGCCTGGGCCGAGGCCGGCCCGCTGGCCCTCGCGCTGACCGACCTGGTCGAGCGGGTGCACGCCGAGGGGCTGGTGGTACGCGACCTGGCGCCCGGCAACGTGATGGTGCGGCCGGACGGTTCGCTCCGGCTGATCGACCTCGAACTGGCGGCGGAGGCGGGCAGCACGGCCGGATCGGCCGGCACGCCCGGGTACCGCGCCCCCGAGCACGGGCCCGGTCTGACCAACTCCCGTGCCGAGTACGCCGGCGACCTGTACGCCCTGGGCGGCCTGTTCTTCCTGCTCGCGACCGGCCACGACCCGCTGCTGCCCGAGGACTCCCCCGAACCCCGACCGGTCACCGACCGGCTGGGCCACTGGCTGGCCGCCGCCGCACACTGCGGCGAGACCGCGCGGCACCTGGCACCGCTCGTGCTCGCCCTGCGCGCCGAGCGGCCGGGGCAGCGGTGGGAGACTGCGCGGGTACGGGCCGCGCTCGCGGACGCCCTCCGGCCGGACGCGCCACCGACCGAGAGCGGGGCCGGCGCGGAGCGGCCCACGGCGGAGCGCCCGGAGACGGCGGCGGACACCCCCGCACAGCTGCCCTGCGGGCCGACGGACGCGCTCCCGACGAACCCCCTGCACCGGGCCCGCCCCGATGGAGGACTCGCGACCGCGAGCAGTCCCCTTCCGGCACCCGGCCGGGCCCTGTCGCCCGCCCTGACGGACCGGCTGCTCGCCGACGGCCTGCGCCAGCTCGCCGAGAGCGCGACACCCGAGCGCGGCGACCGGCTCTGGCCGACCGTCCCGGCCGGGCAGCTCACCGATCCGTGCAACGTCCAGCACGGCGCCGCCGGCGTGCTCGCCGTGCTGGCCCGGGCCGCCGTCGCGCCGCTTCCCGGCGCCGTACGCGAACAGGCGTTACGGACGGCCCGGTTGGCGGCCGAGTGGATCGAACGGCGGTGCGCGGCCGAGCCGGTGGTACTACCGGGGCTGCACTTCGGCCGCTCGGGCGCCGCCTGGGCCCTGCTGGACGCCGCCGAGGCACTCGCGGACGGCCACCTCGCCGACCGGGCCGAGGCGATGGCCCGCCAGGTCCAAACGGTCTGGCCCAATCCCGACGTCTGCCACGGCGCCGCCGGGGCGGGGTTCCTGCAGCTCAGGCTGTACCGCTCGACCGGTTCCGCCGAGCACCTGGGCCGGGCGGCCGAGTGCGCCCGCGGCCTGCTGGCCGCCGCGCGACGCGAACCGTACGGCACGGTCTGGTCGGTGCCGAAGAGCTTCGACTCCAGCCTCGCCGGGATCACGCATCTCGGGTACGGCCACGGGGTCGCCGGGGTGGGTGCGTTCCTGCTGGCCGTCGCCGAGGCCACCGGGGACGACCGGCTGCTCGCCGGGGCCCGCGAGGCCGCCGGGACACTGGCCGCCACCGTACGGCGCGACGGCCCGGGCGGGCGCGCCGGGTGGTGGCCGCAGAGCGCGGGCGACCCGGAGAGCGTCCGGCTGGCGCACTGGTGCAACGGTGCCTCCGGGGCGGGCAGCTTCCTGATCCGGCTCTGGCGGGCGACGGGCGACCGCAGCGCGTACGAGCTGGCCGTGGCCGCCGGACAGGCGGTGCTCGACGGCCGGTGGCACAGCGGAACGTCCGCCTGCCACGGCCTGGCCGGCAGCGGCGAGTACCTACTGGACCTCTCCGAGGCCACCGGGGAGAGCCGATTCCGCAGCGCAGCCTGGGAATTGGCGGATCTGATAGCCGCCCGCAGCGCGCTCAGGGACGGACTGCTGGTCCTGCCGGACGAGACCGGCACCGGCTGCACCCCCGCCTACGGCACCGGCAGCTCGGGGGCGCTCGCCTTCCTGCTGCGGCTGCGCCACGGCGGTCCGCGGATCTGGCTCGACCCGCGACCGCCGGCCACCCGGTCCGGCCCCGGCACCGCCGAGCCGACGGCGAGCCGAGGATGAACGCCCCCGCCGCCCGACCCCACCCGACCACAACTCCCAGGAGGTGAGACCGCGATGAGCATCGCCACCCGCACCACCGCCCAGGCGCTGCGCCGGCTGAACTTCACCTTCGCCGCAGACGGCTCGCACGCGGCCTGCCTGGCCGCGGCCGCCGACGGCGGCTGGTACGTGGAGAGTTGGCGGCTGCCGGCGGACGGCCCGGCAGGGCCGACCGCGCTGGCCCTGCCCGGCAACCGCTCGGAGAGCCTGCGCTCACAGCTGGTCTCACTGCCGGACGGCCGGGTCCTGCTCTGCCGCCACGACGGCGACCGGCACGACCTGGTCGCGCTCTGCGCACCGTCGAACGGCGGTCCCCACTCCACCGAGGAACTGGTGGCCACGCTGCGGATGCCGGGCCTGCGCCTGCTGCCGCTGCCCGGCGGGGCCCGGCCCGCGCAGGTTCCGGTCGCGGTCGCCCTCGGCACCGACACCCGGCCGGTCACCACGGTCTGGCTGGTGGCCACCGACGGGTCCGAACCCCGCCGGGTCGCCGAGCTCCCCGGGCTGCACGGCGGCGGCGTCTGGCTGGACCGGACGGGGCGGCTGCTCGCCCTGGACCGGGTCAGCTCGGGGGCGGTCAAGTCCGTCGTACTGGACCTGACGTCCGGCCAGGTCAGCCCGCTGCTGGAGATTGCCGAGGGCAGCAACGACCGACTGGTGCTGTTCGACCCGGACACCGGGTTCGCGATGATCCGCAGTGACGCCCCCGGCGCCGACCGGCTCGGCTGGGGCCTGCTCGGCGCCGGCGGACCACCGCGCTTCCCCGAGTGCCTGCACGTCCCGGAGATGTTCCTGCGGCCGGTGGCGCTCACCCGGTCGGCCCCCGGCGACGCGCCCGCGCCCGACGGGATCCGGGTCGCCGTACAGATCGACCACGGCGCGGCCTCCGCACTCGCCCTGTGGCAGCCCACCGGCGGCCGGCTCGACCCGCTGCCCGTCCCGCCCGGACGGCTCGGCGCGGTCGGGCACTGGTCCGCCAGCGGGCTGCGGATGCCCTACTCCGCCCCCGACCACCCCGCCGCGCTCGCCACTCTGGACGTCGACGTCCTGCTCGGCCTCACCCCGTCCGGCGCACCCGCGCTCACCCCCGTACCGCTGCCGCTCCAGCTGGCCCCGCTCGGCCGCGCGGACGCCGCCCGCCCGGCCGACGCCGAAGGCGGCGCCCCGGGCGAGGACGGGCCGGTGGGACCGGCCGTCCGGGGATCGGCCCAGGACACCGTACGGTCCTGGTCGTCCTGGTCCTCCTGGTCCTCCTGGTCCTCCTGGTCCTCCTGGTCCGCACCGACCCGGGTCCTGCGCACCTCACCGCCCGGCTTCCGGCTGGACGCGAGCGCCCACCCCGGCGAGGGCGGGCGCTGGCACCCGGCGCAGAGCCTCGAACTCACCGGCCCGGCCGGCCCGATCGAGGCCGTGGTCTACGGCGGCGACGCCTGGCTGAGTTCACCCCAGCTGGTGGTGGCGCTGCACGGCGGGCCGGCGGACGCCTGGCGGCTGGAGTTCGACCCGGCCCTGCAGCGGATGGCCACCGAGGGCCTCACGGTGGTCGCCCCCAACCAGCGCGGCAGCATCGGCTACGGGGTGGACCACGCGATGGCCATCCGCGGCGCCTGGGGCGGACCCGACCTCGACGACGTCCTGCACCTCGTCGACGACTTGTCAGGACAGCGCTCGGTGCTCGGACTTGGACCACCGGCCCTGTTCGGAGTGAGCTACGGCGCCTTCCTCGCACTGCTCGCCACCGCGTACGCACCCGCCGGCCAGGTGTCCCGCTGCGCCGTGGTCGCACCGTTCCTGTCCGGCGCCCGGCTGCTCGCCGAGGCGTCGGCACCGGTCCGGGCGCTGACCACCCGGCTCGGCGGGGGCGATCCGATCACCGACGCCCGCGGCCCGCGCGACGTGCTCCAGCTCGCGCACCGGATCACCGCACCGCTGCTGATCGTGCACGGGGACCGGGACGAGGTGGTGCCGGTCAGCCAATCCCGTTCGCTTCGGCACGAGTTGCTGCGGGTCGGCCGAACGGAGGGCACCGACTTCCGGTACGTGGAGGCGGCCGGCGCCGGCCACGAGGTGCTGGCCGAGGAAGGCGGGGCCGTCCTGCACGAACTGCTGGCCGCCTTCCTGCACACCGGACGGCCGACCTAGCCCGCCCCGCACCACGACACCGCCCGGCGGCGGAAGCGCACTCCACGCCCGCCGACGGCACCCACGAAGCTTCCCGGCCCGGCCGACCCACCGAGCCCGGGAGAGAGACCTGCGGCAAAACGATTCTGCCGCAGTGGCCGCAACCCGGCGGGCAACGCCCGCGCGGCCGACAGAACCGACACCGACCGCACCGTGCGGCCGGTGGACACCAAGGGGAGGACCCAACCATGGAGAACCTGATGGACTTCGAGACCGACCTTGCCGCGCTGCAGGAGCTGCCGGAGACCGAGTCGGTCGGGCTGACCGGTCAGGGCGGCGGCTGCCAGTACACCTGCCTGATCCTCACCTGCCTGATCTTCACCATCAGCTGACGCCGGCAGGCCGGCACACCGGGCCGCGCCAAACCCTCACGGGGGTGGCGCGGCCCTCCCGTTTCCACCAACCACCGCCCGGGTTCCGGGAGTTGCCCCATGCCAGGGCACCTGCCCGGCGGCCTCCCGGTGCACGGCCCTCCGGCCCGCCGGGCGCCCATGGCCGCCCGGCTCCGCGAGCGCGGACGGTGCACTGCGTGACCCGTCCGCGCTCGCCACCGGGAAGTGCCGGTGCACCACCCTGGTGCGGACGTGCCTCTCCCCCGCGCCGGTGGTGGTACCGGACGAGGCGACCTGCCATCTCGACGCAGTCACCGAGGCCCGGGTGGAGAGGCGTTTCGCCCGCCCGTGCGGGCACCGTCGTGGTGGTGGCTCACCGGATCGGCTCCGCCCTGCGAGCCGATCCGGTGCTTCTGTTGGACTCCGACCCAGGGGCCAGCCGCCCGGCACGGCGACCCCCAAGGCGCTCTCCCGCCCCACCGCGAACCGGTCGGCCGCTGGCTGGGATCAACCCCGTGCGGCACCCGCGGCAACGCACCGGCCGGCGAGCCGGCGTGGAACCACACAGGCCCGGTGCGGCGTCGATCATGCCGAGTCCACGGGGTTTCCCGATACGCCGGTGTACGAGACGGCCGATAGGGTGGCCCCGTACAGGCTTGGGGTCGCGCTACCGGTACCGGCGCGTCGCGCCACCCGCGGTGGGCACCCCGGCCGGATTCGACCGGTGCCAGGCGGCACCACAGACCAGCACCCTCGCACGGAGAAGACAAACCTGATGTCCGACACCCTCACCGACACCACCGAGCACGACAGCACCGCGCCCGGCGCCGACGGGGCCACGGCCGAGGACACCGCACACGGTCGCCACCGGGGCATGACCGCACCCGACGACTCCGCGGACACCAGCCCGCACGGCCGTCACCGCCGCTGAATCTCGGTCGCCGCTGAGGCTCGGTCACTGAGCCTCGGTCACTGAGCCTCGGTCACCGCTGAGCTTCTCGGCCACCGCTGAGCGTTCGTACCCGCACCCACGTGGGTCAGCCGACCGAGGGGCCCCACCAGGGGCCCCTCGGTCGCGGCGTTCCGGGGCCGTGCCCCACCGGACTCCTGACCCGTCCGCACCTGCTGGCATGATCAGCACCCATGCCTGCCACCCCCACCGCGCTCCCCCGCGCCTGCCCCGCCTGCTCGGCTCCGCTGGAGGCCGACGAACGCTTCCCCGTCTGGTGCCCCGGCTGCGAATGGAACCTGACCCCCGCCACCCGCACCCCCGACTACGACTCGCCCCGCGCCCGGCGCCTCGCCGAACGCCGGCAGCACCGCAACGCCGCCCGTGAACAGCGGGTCAGGGCCCGGGTGGAGCAGCTGTACGAGTCGCTGGCGAGCGGCGCGGAGCCGGGGCCCGACCGGGTCTGGATCGCGGCCGCGGCACTGGCCGGTCTGGTGCACCTGGTGACGCTCACCGTGGTGTCCGGCTCCGTCGCGCTGCTCTGCACCGACCACTGGCCGCTGCGGATCCTCGGTCTGATCGGCCTGGTGATCGCCTGGCCGCTGCGCCCGCGGCTGGGCCGGGTACCCAGGGGCGGCACCGTGCTGGGCCGTGGCGACGCTCCCGCGCTGTACGCGCTCGCCGACCGGGTCGGCGCGGCCGTGGGTGCCCCGCCGGTGGACACGATCCGGGCGACCGGCGACTTCAACGCCTCCTTCGGCCGGGCCGGGATGCGCCGGCGCAGCGTGCTGACCATCGGGCTGCCGCTGTGGGCCGCGCTGACGCCGCAACAGCGGGTGGCACTGCTCGGCCACGAATTCGGACACGACGTCAACGGCGACCATCGCCGGAGCCTCTGGCTGGCGTCGGCGATGAGCGCTCTCACCGAGTGGTACCGGTTCAGCCTGCCCACCCGGCGCCGGAGTCGGAGCCGCAAGCTGTTCGACCAGATCGCCGATCTGCTCGCCGGCCTCGCGCGCTGGCTGATCAGGCAGCTGGTGAGCGCCCTGCTGGACCTGCTGGAGACCCTGACCACCAGGTCCGGCCAGCGGGCGGAGTACCACGCCGACCGGCTCGCCGCCGAGGTCGCCTCGCCCCGCGCCGCGTACGGGATGCTGTCCGCCCTGCTGTTGGACTCGAGTGCGGAGACCATCCGACTGCGCTACCGCAGCGCGGCCAGGCTGCACGGCTCCCGGAGCCGGCGGAGCGCCGCGGCTCCGGGGCCGGACCTCTGGGCGGAGTTCGGCGGAATGGCGGCCGCCCTCCCGCCGGCCGAGTTGGAGCGGCGGATGCGCCTGTCCGCCCGCCAACTGGGCGCGGTGGACCGGACCCACCCGCCGACCCACCTCAGACTCCGCCTGCTCGGCACCCGACCGGAGACCGAGGCGGCCGTCCTGTTGTCCGACGCCGAGGCCGAACTGATCGAGGCCGAACTGGCTCCGTCCCGGGACCGGGTGGCCCGGAGCCTGCAGACGGTCTGAGCCCGTCCGGGGTCAGCCGTCCGGGGTCGGCCGTCCGGCCCCGGGCTGCCCGCGCCGGACGGGCGTCGAGTAGGGTCCAGCGACCAGGACCACGACCTCAGGGAGCAGCAGCATGACCGATCTCCGGGAGAGCACCCGTCCGGCACCCGAGGTGCTGGCGGCGTTCGAGGCGGCGACCGGGTTCATGCCGGTCGACGAGGGGCTGGCGCTGTACGCGGCGGCCCTCGACGCGGCGCGGCTGACCGGCGGGCTGCCGCTGCTGGAGATCGGCACGTACTGCGGGCGCTCGGCGATCCTGCTGGCCGGCGCCGCGCGGGCGGCCGGCACGGTGGCGCTGACGGTGGACCACCACCGGGGCTCGGAGGAGCAGCAGCCGGGCTGGGAGTACCACGACCCGACCCTGGTCGACCCGGAGATCGGGTGGATGGACACCCTGCCGCGCTTCCGCCGGACCCTGCACCGCGCCGGTCTCGAGGAGCACGTGATCGCCCTGGTCGGGCGGTCTCCGCAGGTCGCGGCAGTGTGGGGCGGGCGCCTGGCGCTGGTCTTCATCGACGGCGGGCACACCGACGAGCACGCCACGGGCGACTACGAGGGCTGGATGCCGCACCTCGCCGAGGACGGCCTGCTGGTGATCCACGACGTGTTCCCGGATCCGGCCGACGGCGGCCAGGCCCCGTACCGGGTCTACCTGCGGGCGCTGGCGGAGGGCTTCGAGGAGGTCTCGGTCACCGGTTCGCTGCGGGTGCTGCGGCGCGGCGCCGGCCAGCACGAAGGCCTTCCGGAGAGCTCGGACCGCACGGACGGCTGACCGCACCCAAGGCCGCCGGCTTCCTGCGGGCTCGCCGGACCATGCTCTAACGTCTTCCCTCGGAGCGCAGTCCTGCGGCACCGCACGGCGGTACCGCACCACCCGCGAGCTCCCTGTACCGCCGCACCGCCGTACCGACATGCCGTGGAGGCGGGTACGGTGTCGGCGAACAACCGGACCGGGCGGGCCAGTTCGAGACGACAGCGGGGCGAGGCGAGGAATGACCGACCAGGACAACACCGCTCCGGCGGTCTGGGATCCCACCGCGCGCGGTGGCGCGGGCGGCTGGGTCCGCCGCAAACCCGCCCAGGACCAGCCGGGTGCCCCGGCGCCGTCCACCGCCCCGGGTGCGTCGGCCCACCAGACCCCGTACGGCTTCCCGCCCCCGCCCGGTGCACCCGCCCAGCCGGGCATTCCGGCCCAGCCGGGCGCACCCGTTCAGCCGAACGGTCAGGCGCAGCCGGGCGCGGGTGTGCCGCAGCCCCCGCCGGGCACGTTCTCCGCGTACGGCTTCGCCGCGCCGCAGGACGCGCCGACCGCGAAGCTCCCGCCGGTGCCTCCGCTGCCGCCGACCGCAGGGTCGCCGACCGGCGCCCCGTTCACTCCGCCGCCGCCCGGTTCGCAGCCCGGGACGCACTCCGGTGCGGGCGCCGTCGGCGACGAGGGCCCACCACTCGGTGCCCGGCCGTACCTGGGCGCCGCGACCCCGCCCTCCGGCTTCGGGGCCCCCGCCACGCCGCCCCCGGGCTTCCCGCCGCCGCCCGCACAGGCCGCTTTCCCGCCGCCGCCCGGTGCCGCCCCGGCGCAGTCCGCCTTCCCACCCGCGCAGTCCGCCTTCCCGCCGCCGCCCGGTACCGCCCCGGCGCAGTCCGCCTTCCCACCCGCGCAGTCCGCCTTCCCGCCGCCGCCCGGTACCGCCTCCGGCTTGGTGCCGGGCCCCGGGCCGGTTCCAGTTCCGGGCGGCGGCTTCCCCCCATCCGCCGAGTACGAGGAACTCGCCCCGTACGAGGAGGACCGGCCGCGCGGCCGCACGCCGCTGTTCGTGGCGGTCGGCGTGGTGCTGGCGATCACGGTGGGCGTCGGCGCGTTCTGGCTGCTGGACGGCTCCGGTGACGGTTCGAAGAGCCAGGCGCAGCCGGCTCCGGCCGCCTCCGCGCCAGCCCCCGCCGCCTCGCAGCCCGCGTCGGCCGGTACCGACCCGTCCGCGTCCGGTGCCTCTTCGAGCGCTTCCCCGAGTGCCTCGGCGAGTGACGGCGAGGGCCCGAACGCGGCCGCCCAGGCGAAGACGCTGGACGACCTGCTCGGCCGCGGCGAGGGCGCGAAGGCGCCGATCGGCAACGCGGTGGCGAAGGTGAACAGCTGCCCGTCCAAGTCCGAGATCGACAGCGCCGTCAAGGTCTTCGAGGACGGGGCCGCCCAGCGCGACCAGCTGATAGCGGATCTGGCGAAGCTGGACCTCGGCCAGTTGCCGGGCGGCGCGGACGCGGCGCAGACCCTGCGCAGCGCCTGGCAGCAGTCGGGCGACATCGACCGGGCGTACGCGGCCTGGGCCCGTACCGTCGGCAGCCGCGGCTGCAGCAGCGGCGCCGCGCCCGACACCGACGACCTCAAGCGAGCCAACGACCTCAACCCGCAGGCCACCAGGACGAAGCAGGACTTCGTCGCGAAGTGGAATTCCATGGCAGGCCGCTACAGTCTGCCGACGCGCACCTGGGACAGGATCTGACCTACTCGTGAACGGCACCACCGACGAGCACCCCGCCCCCCGTCGCTCCACCCGATTCCGGCTGACCGTACTCGGCTGCACCGCGGTGCCGCTCTGCTTCGCCGGCTGGCTCGGCTGGCAGGCTCTGGCCGGCGGCCACTCCCCGGCCACCGCCGACGCCCCGCCGTCGGCCACCCCGTCGGCGCCCACCTCGTCCGGCGGCACCGCACCCGCCGCGAGCCCGAGCAGCGCCGCGAACAGCGGTGCGAGCCCGTCCGCCGCGGCGTCCGCCGGCACGGGCCAGCTGAGCGGCCGCACGGTGGTGCTCGACCCAGGCCACAACCCCCAGAACGTGAACCACCCCACCGAGATCAACCGCCAGGTGGACATCGGCAACGCGCACAAGGAGTGCGACACCACCGGCACCGAGACCAACGACGGGTACAGCGAGGCCGAGTACACCCTGGACGTCTCGCACCGCGCGCGGGCGATCCTGGAGTCCCGGGGAGCGAAGGTGGTGCTGACCCAGGACGGCGACCGGCCCTACGGCCCGTGCGTCGACGAGCGTGCGGCGATCGGCAACACGGCGCACGCCGACGCCGCCGTCTCGATTCACGGTGACGGCGCGCCGGCCTCCGTCAGCGGCTTCCACGTGATCCTGCCGGCCAAGGTGACGGCGGGCATCGCGGACACCTCGGCGATCGTCGATCCCTCGCACCGCCTCGGTGTCACGCTGCGGGACACCTTCAAGGCCACCACCGGTGAGCCGTACGCCGACTACATCGGCGAGCAGGGCCTGGACACCCGCAGCGACCTGGGCGGGCTCAACCTCTCCAAAGTGCCCAAGGTGTTCATCGAGTGCGGCAACATGCGCAATGCCGGAGACGCTCAGCGGATGACCGATCCCAAGTGGCGCCAGCTCGCCGCCCAGGCCATTGCCGACGCCCTGACAAGCTACCTCACCGCCCCCGCGAGCTGATCTCGAGGCCATGCCCGACTCAGGCGATCTGCGAGGATTCGGGGCGGTTCCGGAGGGTGCTGTGCCACTGTTAATGGCTTGCGCCTAGGCTTTTGCCCGGTTCGGGCGTCCTGCCCGCCCGGTCAACCGACCATCCGACCGCCGTCCACGACACGCCGACGAGGGGAACGTTAGTGAATCTGCGTGCTCTCACCAGAGGAGACGCCGCCGTCGCAGGTGCGGCCCTCCTGCTGCTCATCGCCTCCTTCCTGCCGTACCGGACCTCCACCGGCTGCTCGGGCCCGAAGGGCGGTCAGCAGTGCAGCTCGGCCTCGGTGAGCGGCTGGTCGACCGCGATCTTCCCGGTGCTCCCCTCGGTCTTCCTGCTCGGTGTGATCGCCGCCGCACTGATCCTGCTCCACCGCTTCCAGGGCCAGGCCGTGGCCACCCGCCAGGTGCTCGGCCTGCGGCTGGACCAGTGGGGCACCGCCCTCGCGGTCGCCGCGCTGTGGTCCGGTCTGTGGTCGCTGGCCGGTGGCCCCGCCGACTCCTCGAGCAGTGCGGGCGGGATCACCGCCAGCACCAGCACCGGTAGCGGCTTCGGAGCCTGGCTGGCGCTGCTCGCGCTGGTGGTCCTCGCCGGTGCGGCCGCGGGCGGCCCGCTGGTGCCCGCGCTGCAGGCCCCGCTGATGCCCGACAAGCCCGCCACCCCGCAGGGCCACTCCGGGTACCCGCAGGCCGGTGGCGGTCAGCCCGGCCAGCCCGAGCCGTACGCGCAACCCGGCCAGCCCCAGCCGTACGCGCAGTCCGGCCAGCCCGGCCAGTACGGCTACCCCGCTCCGGCGGCCGCCGAGCACGGCGGCGCCCCGCACAACGGCACGCCGTACGGCGGGCAGCCGCAGGGCGGCTACGGCTACCCGACCGCGGCCGGCGCCGCCCAGCCGCAGGCCGAGCAGGCCGCTCCGGCGCCGGCTCCGGCCGCTGCCGCCACTCCGGCACCCGCGCCGGCCGCCGAGTTCGCGCCGTTCTGGTTCGCCGTCCCGGTCACCCGCCAGGTCACGCCGAAGGACAGCCCGGCGGGCCCGCCGGTCGGCGAGCTCGTCCCGGGCACCTGGTACCTGGCGGTCGAGCAGCGCGGCACCGCCCTGGTCGCCCAGCTGCCGGACGGCACCCCCGGCCTGCTCACCGACGTATCGGGCATCCAGCGCGGCTGATCCCTCCGCGCACCACGACGGCCCGCGGCCGCCGGAACCTTTCTCCGGCGGCCGCGGGCCTTCGCGTTCCGGGCGCGCGGCCGGGTGGCCGACCTTGGATTGCGGGTGCGTACCGGCCCGCTTACGCTCCGGAACATGCCACTCGCATGACAGTGAGGAGCGGGCCATGGGAAGGCGAACGGCCGCTTCCGGGCGAGCGCTCCCGCGATTCGAGGAGTCCGCAGGCCCGGAGCCGCGACACGGACCGTTCGCGTGCGATCCTGTGGCCGTGCTGGAAGGTCACCGGCTTCTCGGCCGTTTCGGCCCGGTTCCTCGGCATCCACTCCGCGGATGCCCCGGCAGCGGGAGCGGTCGGCGTTGACGGCCGCCTCCCGGCTTCCCCGCGGCCGACCTGCCTCCCGTCCGGCCAGGACGGCCGGCGGCCGGCACGGCGAGGGCGGCGTCCGGGCGGTGGACCGGTGGAGACCCTGCGCTGTGCTGCTGTTGCTGCTGAGCCTGTCGTGGTGGTGGGGCGCACCACCTGCTCTGGCTCATCCCCAGGACGTCGACAGCTGCCATCCGGAGCAGCTCGTCGACGCCCGGACGGAAGCCACTCTCCAGCTCTTCAACCACAAACAGAACTTCGTCGAGGCCAAGGGCGAGATGGCGGTCCACGTGCCCGTCACCTGGCCGTACGCCAAGGATCTGCTGCTGAGCGAGAGTTCCGACGAGCACCAGCACGCGATGCGCTGCCTACTGCGGGGGGATCAGGACGGCGCACAGTACGGGTACCTGCGCACCAACGAGTGGCGCATGCACAGTCCGGAGGTGACCGCGGCACTGTCCTCGGTCACGGTGAGGTGCCAGGTGCTGTCCTGGCTCAACCATCGCGGCCGGTTCAACGTGGGCCCGTGGACGGCCGACGTGGGTGCCGATCGATGGCAGCTCTCGCTCACCCCGCCGACGGCGCTGGAGAGCGCCCACTGGGACCACGTCCAGATCGACCCGGGCGGCCTGAACGTCTCCGAGGTGTCCCCGATGCCGCCGGTCGCCGGCGATGGAAGCCTGGTGTGGAACGGGATCGGGCCGTCCGGGGGTCTGCGCCCCACGGTGACGGTCGAGATGGTCCCCTCCTGGCAGCGCGCCTGGGCGGCCAGTACGGACACCGATCCCTGGCGCGTCGTCAACGCGGCCGGACAGACCGTCTCGTGGGTGGGTACCTCGGCCGCGGTCATGCTGGCCGCCCTCTGGGCCCGCCGCCGACAGGCCGACACCGCCGACACCGTGGTCGAGCGAGGGAGCTTCCGAGCCCTGATGCAGTGGGCTCTGCTCAGTGCGGTGATCGGCCTGGTACTCATGCTGCTGTTCAACCTGTTCCTCGACGGCGCCAAGGCGCCGACGGACCTGTGGAGCGGGCGGCAGCACTGGCAGGCCCTGCTGGGCATACTGATCGGCTGGGCCCTGGTGGTCCTCGCCCGCCCGAGGTGGTCGTTGCTGCTGGCCGCCACGCTGGTGGCGGCGGCCGGCGCGCTGGTGGCCGTACGGCCTTCTCTGTTCGGGCTGCCCGCCCCGCACACTTCCGCCGGGGGCCTGCACGCCCTCGGCATCGCCGCGCTGGCGGTGATGACCGCGGCGGCGGTGTGGCTGGGGCTGGCCGGCCTGCTGCTCTGGGCCTGGCGTCTCGCACGTGCGGGCAGGCTGATCAGGTCCTCGCGGCTGCCCTGGGCCGGAACCGTGCTCGCCGTGGTCACGTTCCTGCTGCTGGCGCTGTCGGTGTGGGCCGACGAGCTCTCCTGGCAACGGGTCAGCTGGCTGATCGACCGCAGCTCACCGGCCTACCACTCGCTGCACGTGCTCTTCCTGAGCCAGCAGACGGTGGCCTTCGCCGCCGGCATCCCCACCTGGTGCTACTCCCGCACCTGGGTGCTTACGGGTCTGGCGATCCTGGCGCTGCTGCGGGCCAGGGAACTGGGCCGCCGGGCACCCTCCGTGAGCCCAACCGGTTTCGACTTCCTGCTGCTCGCCGTGTTCTTCGCCATCGTGGCGGCCTGGCGCGAGGGCTCGTACGCCGGCAGCCAACTGCTCGGTTTCCTCTGGCTGGCACTGGACGTCGCCGCACTGTACGGCCTGCTGGCGCTGGGCCGCAGGCGAGCGGTCCTGAGCCAGCACTTCGAGGGGCGCGGCGCTCCCGCACTGAGCGAAGTGGTCATCGACCGGGCCGACCACCAGGACCTCATCGAGCGTGCCCGCCGCTACCGGGAGCTGGTCGTCGAACTGCGCGCTCTGGAACAGGGGCACGGCGAGGGCGCTCACAGCCGGCACGAGCTGGAGGAGGAGCTGAGGCGGCTGCACTGGTGGGAGAGCAGGGCCGGCAACGCGAGGGCGACGCCGCGGTCCCTGCCCAACCAGGTCACGGTCCTGGACGTCGCCCTCAGTTGGGGTCCGCACGCCAGATGGTGGGGGAACGCCGTTCGGGCAGCCGTGGTCGCGGCGGTCGTCGGCCTTCCCTGGAGCATCATCATGATCTGGCTGGACTACTCGTCACCGCAGGCATGGATGTTCACGGAACAGGACCCCTTCGGATACGCCGATCTGCTGGGGAAGTTCCTGACTTCGGAGCTGTCCTGGGCGGGCTCGGGCCTGATGCTCGGAGCGATGTGGCGCCAACTGCCCGGTCGTCGGGGCCCGGCACGCGCCCTGGGCCTCTGGGTCGCCTACACCGTGCTGGTCGCCCTGGACATCGCCATCAACACCCTCGCCGACCAGGATCTCGGCGACGCACCCAAGGCCATCGGCCTGATGCTTCCGGTGCTGACCGTCACCGGCCTGGCCATGGACGCGGACACCTTCCGCACCGAACGGCGCCTGTGGCCCAACCGCTTCGGGCTACTGCTCTCGATCTACCAGATGCGGGGCCTGTCGGCGCAGATCGCCTGGGTGCTGGTGCAGGTGGGTGCGCTGGTGGCGATCTGGCAGCACTTCGGCGGCTTCGACACCCGGACGATGAAGCCGCACTGAAGCCGCCGGACGGCAGCGGCGGTTCGCCCTCCACGGCCGTCCGCACCCCGCACGCCGCGCGGGTCCCGGACCCCGGGGCCCGTGCGGCGTGCGGGCCGCGCTCTCAGCAGCAGTCGCCGACGACCAGCCCGGTCGGCAGCTGCTCTCCGCCGAAGACCGCCACCGTGGCGTGGTCGCCGCCCAGCGCCGCGACGGCCAGCAGCAGGGCGCCGGCGGTCCAGGTGGTGCGCTCCTCGGGCCAGATGGCGTCGTCCTCGAAGACGTACCCGGTCCAGTACGACCCGTCGGTGTGCCGCAGGTGCTGGATCCAGCGCAGGATCTCCACCGCGCGGTCGGACTGGCCCACCGCCCAGAGGGCGAGGGCGAGTTCGGCGCTCTCGCCGCCGGTCACCCAGGGCCGGTCGCTGACGCAGCGCACGCCAAGGCCCGGCACCACGAAGCGCTCCCAGTCGCGCTCGATCCGTTCCATGGCGGCGGCGCCGCGCAGCGCGGTGCCGAGCACGGGGTAGTACCAGTCCATCGAGTAGCGGTCCTTGTCGAGGAACCGCTCGGGGTGTTCGGCGATCGCGTGGCGCAGCCGTCCGGCCGCCAACTCCCAGTCGGGCTGGGGCTCTTCGAGGTAGTCGGCGATGGCGAGCCCGCAGCGCAGGGCGTGCAGGATGCTGGACGACCCGGTGAGCAGCGCCTCCTCGGGGGCGGTGCCGTCCTCGTCCAGTCGCCAGGCGATCGGCCCGCCGGGCAGCCGCAGTCCGACGGTGAAGTCCAGCGCGCGACGGACGACCGGCCAGAGCCACTCCAGGAAGGCGTCGTCGCCGGTGCTCAGGTGGTGGTGCCAGGCGCCGACGGCTATGTACGCGCAGAAGTTGGTCTCCTTCGACGCGTTGGTCACCTCGCCGTCGGTGTAGCCGGCGTACCAGGAGCCGTCCGGGTTCTGGTGCTCGGCCAGCCAGCGGTAGGCGTTCTCGGCGGCGGCGTGTTCACCCGCGGTGTCCAGGGCCATCGCGGCCTCGGTGTGGTCCCAGGGGTCGAGGTGGCCGCCGCCGAACCACGGGATGGCGCCGTCGGGCCGCTGGTCGGCCAGGATGGAGCGCACGGTCGCGGCGGCCTGCTCGGCGTCGAGGACGCCGTCCAGCAGCAGGGCCTCCGGGACGGCGGCGGTCACTCGGCTGCCCGGTGCGGCTTGGAGGCGTACACGACGAAGCTCTTGCCGATCACCGGGTTGAGCGCCTTCTCGGCCGCCTTGGTGAGTGTGCTGATGACCGGTGTGCCGACGATGTCCCAGACCAGCAACTGGTGGTAGGCCTTGACCGGCAGCGCCTTGTCGTTGTTGACACCGACGGCGCACTTGATCCACCAGTACGGCGAGTGCAGCGCGTGGGCGTGGTGGGTGCCGTAGGGCGTGAGGCCGGCGTCGCGGACCTTCTGGACCAGTTCGTCGCCCTTGTAGATCCGGATGTGGCCGCCCTCGACCTCGTGGTACTCGTCGGAGAGCGCCCAGCAGATCTTCTCGGGCAGGTAGCGGGGCACGGTGACGGCGAGCAGTCCGCCCGGCTTCAGCACCCGGACCATCTCGGCGAGCACGCCCTTGTCGTCGGGGATGTGCTCCATCACCTCGGAGATGATGATCTTGTCGAAGGTGTCGTCCTCGAAGGGCAGCGCCAGCGCGTTGCCCTCCATCGCGACGGCCGAGGCACCCGCCGGGGCCTCACCGGCCTGCTCCATCGCCGCGAACCACTTGCGCACCTCGGCGATCTCGTCGCCGTTCTGGTCCAGGGCGACGACGTTGGCACCGCGCCGGTAGCACTCGAACGCGTGTCGGCCCCCGCCGCAGCCCAGGTCGAGCACCCGGTCGCCGGGGGCGAGCGGGAAGCGGGAGAAATCGACGGTCAGCACTGCGGGCTCCCATTCATTGCTGCTGTACTCGACCCCGAGGGGTGATCCCCGGGATCCGTTCTCCTACTGCGAAGTTGACGAGGTGCCGGGGCGGCCTCAGGCGACGTAGCGCCAGCCCTTGCCGGAGCGGGCACGCTGCCCTGTCCCGGTGGCGATGGCCGCCCGGTAGCGGTCGGCGGTCAGTTCGGCGGCCCGCCGCCAGGTGAAGTTGGCCAGCACCCGCTCCCGTCCGGCCGCACCGAGCCGCTCGCGCAGCCGCGGGTCGTCCAGCAGCCGCCCGAGGGCCGCCGTGAGCGCGCCCGCGTCGCCGGGCGGCACCGCCAGGCAGGTCTCGCCGTCGGGGCCGGCGACCTCGGGAATGGCGCCGCCGGTGGTCGCCACCAGCGGGGTGCCGGTGGCCATCGCCTCGGCGGCGGGCAGCGAGAAGCCCTCGTACAGCGAGGGGACGCAGGCCACCTCGGCCGAGCGGTAGAGGTCGACCAGCTCCCGGTCGCTCAGACCGTTGCGGAACTCGATGTGCTCCTGCAAACCGAACCGCCGTACCGCCTCGGCCACCGGGCCGTCCTCGCGGCGCTTGCAGACCACCACCAGATGCGCCTCGCGCTCGGTCCGCAGCTTGGCCAGCGCCTCGACCAGGTAGATCAGGCCCTTGAGCGGGACGTCCGCGCTGGAGGTCGCGACGATCCGGCCCGGCACCACCGGGACCGACTCGTCCGGTGACCAGAGCCGGGTGTCAGCGCCGATCGGGACCACCGAGATGTTCCCGGGCGCCGCGCCCAGGTGCTCGGCTATCTCGCCCTTGGAGCTGCCGGAGACGGTGATGATGTGGTCCAGGCGGCGGGTCACCCTGCCCTGCATCCGGGTGAAGCCGTACCAGCGCCGCAGCGACAGGCGGCGCAGCATGGTGGCGGCCGCGTCCAGCTCCAACTGCCGGTCCACGGTGATGGGGTGGTGGATGGTGGTGACCAGTGGGAAGCCGTGCCGGGCGAGGCCGAGCAGGCCGTAGCCGAGGGTCTGGTTGTCGTGCACCACGTCGTAGCGGCCCTTGTGCGCGGCCAGGTACCGGCGGGCCCGCAGCGAGAAGGTCAGCGGCTCGGGGAAGCCGCCGGTCTTCATGGTGGCGACCTCCAGCACGTCCACCGCGCCCCGGTACTCGGCGAGCCCAGGGGTGCGGAACGGGTCGTCGGCCCGGTACAGGTCCAGGCTGGGCAGTTCCACCAGCCGGACCGAGCCCGGGCCCTCGACCTCGTCCAGAACCGGGTAGGGCTGCGCGCCGATCACGTCCACGTGGTGGCCGAGCCGGGCCAGCTCACGGGAGAGGTGCCGGACGTAGACCCCCTGGCCGCCGCAGAACGGGTCACCGCGGTAGGAGAGCAGGGCGATCCGCAGCGGTGTCGGCAGCGCGGTCATCCGGGGCCCCTTATCCCTACTCACCCGGGCACGGACTGCCTCGGCGGTAAAGTAGATCACGTTTCATGGCGGTGTGGAGCTCACCGCCCAGCGAGTGAACAATGAGAGACCTCGAAGATACCGGCCCGTAGCTTGCGCTCAGGATCCAGGGCTGGTGATTCACGCCACGCTGCGCCCCGCCCGACCGCGGGCGAACGCCCGGCCGGGGTCCGCGAGCCCGCAGCGAGAAGGAGCCCGCCTTGTCCACCCTGCCCCCAGCCGCCGCGCTCTCCACCTCCGCCCCGCCGGCGGATGACCTCACTCCACGTCAGGCCGAGCGCCGGCGGCGCATTCTGCGGGCCTCCACCGCGCTGGCCGCCCGGGGTGGCTACGAGGCGGTGCAGATGCGCGAGGTCGCCGAGGGCGCGGACGTCGCGCTCGGCACGCTGTACCGCTACTTCCCGTCCAAGGTGCACCTGCTGGTGGCGGTGATGCTGGAGCAGCTCGGACGCCTGCACGAGCAAGTGCTGCGCCGCCCGCCCGCCGGGGAGGACCCGGCCGCCCGGGTGGCCGAGGCGCTCACCCAGGGGTTCCACGCGCTCGGGCGCGAGCCCCGGCTGGCCGAGGCGATGGTCCGGGCGCTCTCCTTCGCCGACCGCTCGGTGAGCCGCGAGGTGGACGAGGTCAGCTCGCTCACCTCGGCCATCGTGCTGGCCGCCGCCCGGCTCGGGGGCGAGCCCACCGCCGCGCAGCAGGCGGCGCTGCGGGTGATCGGGCACACCTGGTACGCCGCGCTGCTGGGCTGGCTCTCCGGCCGCGCCTCGCCGGCGGACGTACGGGCCGATCTGCACACGGCAGCGCGGCTGCTCACGCTGCCTTAGCGTCGGGGAGCCCCGGTACGGCCTGTCCACCGAAAGCACTCGCAGGCGTACGCGCCTTCCCTCGCGCGCCGTTCGTGCGCCCCTGTGGGCGCGATATCCGTCCACGCTCCAATCGAGCCGTAACTGATACCTGTTCCAGTTCGGGCGGCGCGGTGGCACCCGGGCGGGCCGGATAGAGTCGATGACTCCGGCCCGGTGATCCCGTCGAGGTCCACGGACCGCCCGTACGGGCCGCCGCACCGCTCATCGAAAGGCATTCCACCGTCATGCTGACCGCCGCCCGCCTGGGCGCCACCTCGCTGGCCGGCCTGCTGCTGGCCGGTGCCGCCAGTGCGCCAGCGCTGGCCGACACCGCCTCTCCCGCCGCCACCGCGCCCGCGAGCGCGCCGGCCGCCCAGCCCGCCCCCGCGGAGCTCTACGGCAAGGGCGACCCGACGTACGACGGCGTCTGGCGCCAGTCGCTGGCGCTCACCGCGCTGGCCGGTGCCAAGGTCACCCCGTCCGACAAGGCCGTGGGCTGGCTGACCGGACAGCAGTGCGCCGACGGCGGCTGGCCGTCCTACCGGGCCGACACCGCCGCCTGCGACCCCAAGACCGAGGACAGCAACGCCACCGCCGTGGCGATCCAGGCGCTGTCCGCGCTCGGTGGGCACCAGGAGGCGGTCGGCAAGGGCGTCGAGTGGCTCAGGAACAACCAGAACGCGGACGGCACCTGGTCCTTCAACCCCGGCAACCCGGGTGACGCCAACTCCACCGGACTGGCCGTCAGCGCCCTGCTCACCGCCCACACCGACCCGGCCGCCGTGGCCAAGGACGGCAAGTCGGCCTACGACGGCCTGGGCGGCTTCCAGCTCGGCTGCGCCTCCCCTGCCGCGCAGCGCGGCGCCTTCGCCTACCAGCCCGGCCCGGACGGCACCCTCGCCGCCAACGGCCTGGCCACCACGCAGGCCGCGCTCGCCGCGGCGGGCGGCGGACTGCTGGTGACCAGCACCGACCGGGCGGAGAGCGCGCCCAAGGCACTCGACTGCCCGACCGGTTCGACCGAGAAGACCGTGCCGCGCGCGCACTCCGCCGAGGCCGCCACCGCGTACCTGCGCGCCCAGCTCGCCGCCAACGGCCAGCACCTGATGCAGGCCCTGCCCGGCGCCGCGCCCGCCCCGGACTTCACCGCCACCGCCTGGGCCGTGCTCGGCCTGATCCAGGCCGGGCACCCGCAGGAGGCCGCCAGCGCCGCCGACTGGCTGGCCGGGAACGGCTACGACTGGGCCGCCAAGGGCAAGTCGGGCACCGACCCGTCCGCCGCCGCCGCGATGCTGCTGGTCGCGCAGGCCGCCAAGCTCGACCCGTACAACTTCGGTGGCACCGATGTGGTGCACCTGCTGATCAACGCGGGCCCGGCCCCGAAGCAGGTCCCGGCCGCCGCCGCCTCCGCCGCCTCGGACAACCCCGATGGCACCAAGGCCCCCGGCTCCGGCATCACCGAGGCCGACGACAACAGCGGCTTCTCCCCGATCTGGCTGGTCGGCATCGGCCTGCTGGTAGGTGTCGGCGGCGGTCTGCTGCTCAGCCTCAACCGCCGTCGCGGCGCCCACCAGCAGGACGCCGAGGCCAAGCCCGACGCCTCGCCGGCTGTCGACAAGCCCGCCACCGACCAGCCCGAGCAGGGCACTTCCGACAGCGGCAAGCCCGAGCAGGGCACGCCCGACGACGGCAAGCCCGAAGGCGACCCGAAGAAGTGACCCGCGTCCCGCGCCGTACGGCGGCGGCCCTGCTCGCCGCCGTACTGGCCGTCCCGTTCACCTTGCTGCTCGGCGCCGCGCCCGCGCAGGCCGCGGGCTACCGCTACTGGTCGTTCTGGAAGTGGTCCAACTCGGCCTGGACGTACCAGCAGCAGGGTCCCACCGTCTACGTCCCGCAGGACGGCGGCGTGGACGGCTGGCGCTTCGCGGTCAGCCCGGACGGCGGTCAGGACGCCGCCCGGCCCACCGCCGCCGGGGACTTCGGCGCGATCTGCGCCGCCACCCCGGCCCAGCCCGGCAGGAAGCGGGTCGCCGTGGTGCTGGACTTCGGCACCGCCGCCGACGCGCCCTCCGGTGAGACCCCGCCCGCCCCGCGCACCGCCTGCGCCGCCGTCCCGGCCACGGCCAGCTCGGCCGAGGTGCTCGCCGCCGCGCTACCCCCGCTGCGCTACAGCGCAGGCGGCCTGCTCTGCGCCATCGCCGGCTACCCGCGCACCGGTTGCGGCGAAACCGTCCCGGACGCCGGAGCCGCCACGGCCGAGCACGCCGACCACCCGGGCAGCGGCCCGTCCCTCGGCCTGATCGCCGGTGGCGCCCTGGTCGCCGCCCTGGCCGGCGGGGCGGTCTGGCAGGCCCGGCGCCGCCGCAACCGGCCGATTCCGTAAGCGTTTCCGAGGAACTCCCGCCGTGCCCAAGTCCCGCACCCCACGCCCTGCCACCGGCCCCCGCCAGCTGCACCCCGGCGCCTGGTGGCTCTGGGCGCTCGGCCTGGGCGCGACGGCCTCCCGGACCACCAACCCGCTGCTGCTCCTGCTGATCGTCGCCGTCGCCGGGTACGTGGTCGCCGCCCGCCGCGGGGACGCGCCCTGGGCGCGCTCGTACGGGACGTTCCTGCGGCTCGGGCTGCTGGTGCTCGGCATGCGGATGGTCTTCGCGGTCTTCCTCGGCTCGCCCGTCCCGGGCACCCACGTCCTGGTCACCCTGCCCCAACTCCCGCTTCCGCACTGGGCGCAGGGAGTGCGGATCGGCGGCCGGGTGACGGCGGAGGGCCTGCTCTTCGCGCTGTACGACAGCCTGCGGCTGGCCACCCTGCTGGTCTGCGTCGGTGCCGCGAACGCGCTCGCCAGCCCGGCCCGGCTGCTGCGCGCCCTGCCCGGCGCGCTCTACGAGGCCGGGGTGGCCGTGGTGGTGGCGATGACCTTCGCGCCCAACCTGGTCGCCGACGTCCAGCGGCTGCGGGCCGCCCGCCGGCTGCGCGGCGGCTCCGACCGGGGCGTCCGCGCGGTCCTCGGCGTCGGACTGCCGGTGCTGGAGAGCGCGTTGGAGCGCTCCGTGGGCCTGGCCGCCGCAATGGACACCCGGGGCTTCGGCCGCACCGCCGCCGTGCCGCCCCGGGTCGCCCGGACCACCGCCGCACTCACCCTGCTCGGACTGCTCGGCGTGTGCGTCGCCGCGTACGGGCTGCTCTCGGCGGACGGTGCGGGCTGGGCCCTGCCGCTGCTGCTGCTCGGCCTCGCCTCGGCGGCCGGCGGTCTGCTGCTCGGCAGCAGACGTGCCGTACGGACCCGGTACCGCCCCGACCCCTGGACCGCGCGCGAGTGGTCGGTCGCCGGCTCTGGCGTGGCCGCCGCCGGGCTGATGGTGTGGCTGGCGAGCCGTGACCCGGCCGCCCTCACGCCGTCGCTGATCCCGCTCACCGCGCCCGGGCTGCCGCTGCTGCCCGCCCTCGCCGTACTGGTCGGCCTGCTGCCCGCCGCCACCGCCCCTACCCCGCCCCGGAGTTCCTCGTGATCACCTTCGAGCAGGTCTCGGTCCAGTACCACGAGTCGGCCGAACCGGCTTTGCACGGCGTCGACCTGACCATCCCCGAGGGCGAACTCTGTCTGCTGGTCGGCCCGTCCGGCGCCGGGAAGTCCACCCTGTTGGGCACCGTCAGCGGACTGGTCCCGCACTTCACCGGCGGGGTGCTGCACGGCCGGGTCACCGTGAACGGCCGCGACACCCGCACCCACCGGCCGCGCGAACTGGCCGACGTGGTCGGCACGGTGGGCCAGGACCCGCTCGCCCACTTCGTCACCGACACCGTCGAGGACGAACTCGCCTACGGCATGGAGTCGCTGGGCCTCGCCCCCGACGTGATGCGCCGCCGGGTCGAGGAGACCCTGGACCTGCTGGGCCTGGCCGAGCTCCGCGGCCGCGCGCTCACCGCCCTCTCCGGCGGCCAGCAGCAGCGGGTCGCGATCGGCTCGGTGCTCACCACCCACCCCAAGGTGCTGGTCCTGGACGAACCCACCTCCGCGCTCGACCCCGGCGCGGCGGAGGAGGTGCTGGCGGTGCTCCAGCGGCTGGTCCACGACCTCGGCACCACCGTGCTGATGGCCGAGCACCGCCTGGAGCGGGTCGTCCAGTACGCGGACCAGGTGCTGCTGCTCCCCGGGCGCGGTCAGACGCCGGTGCTGGGAGAGGCGGCCGAGGTGATGGCCCACTCCCCCGTCCACCCGCCAGTGGTGGCACTCGGCCGCGCCGTCGGCTGGTCACCGCTGCCACTCTCGGTCCGCGACGCCCGGCGCAGGGCCGCACCGCTGCGCGCCCGCCTGGACGGCCGCACGCCCGCGCCCGCCACCGTCCCAGCGCCTGCGCGGGCTACCGCCACCGTGGACCGCCTCGCCGTCCAGCGTGGACCGGTGCCCGCACTGCGCGGGGTCCGGCTCGACCTGCACCCGGGCGAGATCACCGCCCTGATGGGGCGCAACGGCGCCGGGAAGTCCACCCTGCTCGGCTCCCTGGTCGGACTGCACCGCCCTACCGCCGGCTCGGTCCGGGTCGGCGGCCTGATCCCGCACCAGACCCGGCCCAAGGAGCTGATCCGCCAGGTCGGCCTGGTCCCGCAGGACCCGCGCGACCTGCTGTACGCGGAGACGGTCGCCGCCGAGTGCGCCGCCGCCGACCGGGACTCGGCCGCTGAGCCCGGCACGTGCCGTGCCCTGGTGGCCCGTCTGCTCCCCGGCATCGACGACGCCACCCACCCCCGGGACCTCTCCGAGGGCCAGCGGCTGAGCCTCGCGCTCGCCGTGGTGCTCACCGCCCGGCCCGGCGTGATCCTGCTGGACGAGCCGACCCGCGGCCTCGACTACGCCGCCAAGGCGCGCCTGGTCGAGATCCTGCGCGACCTCGCCGCCGAGTCGCACGCCGTGCTGCTCGCCACCCATGACGTCGAACTCGCCGCCGAACTCGCCCACCGCACGGTCATCCTGGCCGAGGGCGAGATCGTCGCGGACGGACCGACCCCCGAAATCGTGGTCTCCTCACCCGCGTTCGCCCCCCAGGTCGCGAAAATCCTCTCCCCCGTCCCCTGGCTGACCGTCCCCCAGGTGGTCGAGGCGCTCGCCGCCGAGGAGGCGCGGTGAGCACCCCGGAAGCGCTCGCCCGGCCGGTCCCGCTCGGACGGCGGTCGATCGCCCTGCTCGTCCTGATCTCCGCCATCGGCGTTGCCGCCTTCGGCTGGCCGCTGCTCGCCGACCGCTCCTCCGCACTGGTCGGCCACTCTGCCGACGCGCCCTGGCTGTTCGCCATGCTGATGCCGCTGCTGCTGGCCGTGGTGATCGCGCAGATCTCCGAGGGCCGCTCGGCGGGCGGCGGCGAGCGCGGCTTGGACGCCAAGGCGGTGGCCCTGCTCGGCGTGCTGGCCGCCGCGGGCGCGGCGCTGCGGCCGCTCGGTGCGGGGACGGCCGGGCTGGAGCCGATGTTCTTCCTGATGGTGCTGGCCGGCCGGGTGCTCGGGCCGGGTTTCGGCTTCGTCCTCGGCTCGGTCTCGATGTTCGCCTCCGCCCTGCTCACCGCCGGGGTCGGGCCCTGGCTGCCGTTCCAGATGCTCAGCATGGGCTGGGTCTGCCTCGGCGCCGGCCTGCTGCCGGGGGCGGCCTCACTGCGGGGAGTCCGCGAACGCGCACTGCTCGCCGGTTACGGCAGCCTGGCCGCCGTCGCGTACGGGACCGTGATGAACCTCCAGGGCTGGCCGTACATCGGCGGTCTGAGCAGCTCGATCGCCTTCGTCCCCGGCGACCCGCTCAGTGCCAACCTGCCCCGCTTCATCACCTACTGCCTCACCACGTCCCTCGGTTGGGACCTCCCCCGCGCCGCCCTGACCGCCGTCCTCTGCCTCACCGTCGGCGGCCCGGTCCTCCGCGCCCTGCGCCGGGCCGGCCGCCGCGCCGCCTTCACGGCCACGGCCGACTTCCGACCCTGAACCCTCCTGACAGGCGCGGGGAACCGCACGAGGGGCCACCCTCAAGTCGCCCGGCTTCTCGCGCAGTTCCCCGCATTCCTCGCCCGCTGCCGAAAGTGCGGGCCGATGGGACTACTTCTTCGGCCCGGCCGACTGCACGACCTCGAAGGACCACAGCGTGGAGTCGCTCGCCGCCGGGCGCTTGGGCGCCTCGCCGCCCTCCGCCGCCGGCCCCTGACGGTGCGCCGCCTGCATCGGCCCCTCCATCCACGCCTTGAAGTGCTCCTCGCTCTCCCAGCGCGTGTAGACGAGGTACTTGTCGGTCCCCTCGACCGGACGCAGCAGCTCGAACCACTCGAAGCCGTCCGAGTTCTCCACCGCACCGGCCCGCGAGGCGAACCGCTTCTCCAGCGTCTCCCGCATCTCCTCGGGCACGGTCAGCACATTGATCTTCACCACGCTGGGCATATGACACCTCTCATCGCTGGGCCCGCTACCGGGCGTCCAGTCTCGACCATGTGGGAGCAGTCTCCTACATACGACAGCCCGCGAAGCGAGGACGACTCTCAGGCTTCGGCGGCTGCCCAGCGGACGGAGACCGAAGCCCTGATCGTCGCGAAGGGCTGGGAGAGGAGCCGGTGCAGGGGCTCTTTTTCTGTGGCCTGATGCCCTCTTAACGCTGATCAGCCGGAAGGGTGAGGCTCGTGCACATCGGTGCAACCCACTCGCCAGCGGGAGCGAGCATGGCCCTAAAGTTCCTCGGCATCATCCCGAACACGCCCGTTGACGACTCGCCCACCATCTGGCTGGACGAGGACAGCGGCGATCTGTTGATCCAGTCCTACAAGGCCACGGCAGAGGAGGTGAAGGCATGTCAGGAGCTCGGCTCAATTCCCGGTCACTCGAGAGACGTTCCCGATCACGAGACGATCATTCGCCTTCCCGCTGTGATGCTGCAGTACATTCCGCGACCGGAGGGCGGCGACGGTGAAGTACCCCGTTCGTGAGGGGTTGGTCAAGGCGCAGCACTCTGCCATGCACCTTGAGATGCGCGACAGCTACACACCGAACGACCCCGAGTTCGCCCGTTGGCGCGCTGGTCACCGCTACGGCAACGATCCCGCGAAGCTCCCCGGCTGGTGGGGTTCATGGCGGGACTTGGTGGGCGAGACGACAGCGCGCGGGGTCCTAATGCGTAGGGCGCGCATCATTTCGGAGCCGATCACGGACTACATCCGGTATGAGCATGACCTGACGTTCGCGAACGTCGCGGCTGGGGAGCAGGTCCGCTGGCTGCCCCGGCGCAAGGCTGCCGACATCGCACTGCCTGGGACCGACCTGTGGATGTTCGACGGGTCGGCGGTGCTGTTCACCTACTTCTCGGGAGTCGGTGAGGTGGTGGACCGGGAGTGGCGCACCGAACCCGACGTCGTGAGGTTGGTCAGCACGGCATTCGAGGCGATCTGGGAGCGGGCAACACCGCACTCGGAGTACGACCCGGTCTGATCCAATCGTCCCAATGGTCACATCCGCTTCATCAAGTGCCCAGCAGGCCCGCCAGGTTCTCGCTGATCGTCTCGGCGAGATCCGGCGGGATGCTGGCCTGACCGGGCGCGACCTGGCCGGCCTGTGCGGCTGGCATCCCTCGAAGTCGTCGCGCATCGAGAACGCGCGCACCCCGCCGTCCGCCGATGACATCCACGCATGGTGCCTGGCATGCGGCGCTGAAGACCAAACAACAGACCTGATCGCCTCCCTGCGCGCTGTCGAGGGAATGTGGGTCGAGTGGCAGCGCATGGAACGCGCTGGCCTACGTCAGGCGCAGGAAGCCGTCCTGCCCCTATTCGAGCGCACACGTCGTTTCCGGTCCTACTCGTCTTGGCTCGTCCCCGGGCTGATCCAGACCCGCGCATACACCGAGGCCGTCTTGCGGGCCGTTCAGCGGCGGCGTGTAGCGGTGGACGACGTGGATGCCGCTGTTGCCGTCCGCATGGAGAGGCAGCATGTTCTCTCCGAGGGTGACCATCGGTTCGCGTTCCTGGTCGAGGAGTCGGTGTTGCGCTCTGCTATCGGCGGCATAGACGTGCTGGCCGGGCAGCTCGGGCATCTGGTCACGGTGGGGTCGCTGCCCAATGTCAACGACAACGGATCGCTGTCCTCGGACTGGCTAGGAACGTACAACGCCGTACCGCGCCACCTGTTCGCCCCTGACACCATCTGGCCCGGCATGGCGGATGGAGTCCGACAGGGCGAGGCGGTGAGCCGGAAGACGGACCCTGAAGCCTGGTGGAACCGCCGTCTACTCGGACATCCCGCTGACGACGCAATGGGACGACGGCGACCACCTGGGCGTGACCCGGGGCACCGTCCCCACGTCATCCAGCTCCATGCCGACCATGGTGTTCTCCATGCTGAAAGCACTTGAAGTCAGCGACGGAGACCGGGTGTTGGAGATCGGCACCGGCACCGGGTGGAACGCCGCTCTGCTGTCCCACCGCCTTGGATCGGGCAACGTCGTCACGGTGGAAGTGGACGCGAGCAGCGCAGCGGCAGCGCAACGACGCCTCGCAAGGGCCGGATACGCTCCGCTGCCGATCGTCGGCGACGGCGCAGCGGGCTACGCGAAGGGTGCGCCGTATGACCGGGTGATCGCCACGTGTTCCGTTCGGGAGATCCCGCACGCCTGGGTGGAGCAGACCCGGCCGGGCGGGGTGATCCTCGCGCCGTGGGGACCGGAGTACGGCGGAGAGGCATTGGTCCGGCTTACAGTCGGCGACGACGGCACGGCGAGCGGCCCGTTCGTGGCGTCGTCCGCCTTCATGCGCCTACGCCAGCAGCGCACCGACCGGCCGAACAGCCTCACCTACCTGTCCGGGCCGTGGCCTGCCGACGGCAAGCGTGGCACTACCGATCTCTCGCCGGACGAGATCGGCGGATGGCTCGACATGTTCGCAATCGGCGTGCGGGTCCCTGAGGCGTTCCCGCTGACCGAGCGCTACGCGGACGGGTCCTACACGCTGTGGCTCCACGACACTGCCGTCACGTCATGGGCAACGGCCGACTGGGAGCCGAACCGGACCGAATTCGAGATCGTGCAGTCCGGACCCCGCCGACTGTGGGACGACGTGTCCGCCGCACGGCACTGGTGGGACAAGCAAGGCCGACCCGGATTCGAGCGCTTCGGGCTCACGGTTGCCCCCGACCGTCAGACGGTCTGGCTGGACAACCCGACCAACCCGGTACCCGTCCGGGGCTGACCCTCTGAGCAGCCCCGTCCCTGCGTCTTTCCCCCGTGGCGCATGGGCGGGGCTTCGCCGTCCGGCTGCGCTTCCCATGGTGGGCGTCTATATGAGTCGCTTGACACACTCATTGATCTTCACGACAGCCATGGAAAACCTCTCGCCGTGCGACTCTCGGGCGACCGGACGCCGCCCTCGCCAAGCGTACGAGCCATGACCTGGGCTGCCGCCCCCGGCCACTCCCCTGGCCGTCTCCGCGCGCCGCGCACGTGCGCGGCAGGACCGGACCCACGCCCGGCCGACGGTCGCAAAGTCCTCAGACGCGCCGCCTCCTGACCGCCGGACGGCCGGGGTGCCGCCGGTACCGGCCGCGGATCAGCCGACCGGCGCGGATCAGGCCGAGCGCCCCTCGCCGCACTGGGGGTGTTCCGGCCCGGTGCGGTCCGGTCGGTCGCGGTCGTCGGCGCAGAGCTGCCTGCTGAGGCGGTTGAGCAGGTCGGCCAGGTCGCCGTAGCGCCTCTCGTCGTAGTCGTCCAGCAGGGCGGCGAGTTGGGAGCGCCGGGCGGCGACCAGTTTCTCGGCCACCTGCCGGCCGCGCTCGGTGAGGCGGATCGACAGGCCGCCGCGGACCGCGAGGCCGCGGCTCTCCACCTCCCGGACGGCCGCCTCGACCACCTCGATCGGGACGGTCCGGCGCTCGGCGAGTTCGGCCGGTTCGACCCGGCCCTGGTGATGCATGGCGAGGATCAGCCAGCTGGAGGCGGGTTCGAGGTCGAGTCCGGCCTCCTCGGTGATCCGCCGGAAGAGGTCGCGCCGGGCGTCCCGGGAGCCGAGTAGGGACAGCGCGCGGGCGATCTCGTCCAGCGAGGAGCGTTCGACGGGGTTGACGCCGATGCTCTCGCCCAGGTCGGGGGCGGTGACCGTGGTGCGGAGCCGCTGCTCGCGGATGAACAGCGACAGCACGAAGGCGACGACCGCCACCGGTACGGCGTACAGGAAGACCCGGGTGATCGACTCGGCGTACGCGCGGTGGACCGCGTCCTGCACGGCGGCGGGCAGGGCGGCGACGACCCGCGGGTCGGCGGTGACGGTCGCGGGGTTGAAGCCGGGTGGCAGCAGGAGTCCGGCCAGCACCTCGGGCAGCCGGCGGCCCAGGCCGGACGCGAAGACGGTGCCGAAGATGGAGACCCCGAAGGAGGCACCGACGGAGCGGAAGAAGGTCGCTGCGCCGGTGGCCACCCCGAGGTCCTGGTAGCCGACCGAGTTCTGCACGATCAGCACCAGCACCTGCATGACCAGGCCGAGCCCGAGGCCGAAGACCAGGAAGTAGAGGCTCGTCTCGGTGGTGGTGCTGTGCTCGGTGAGCCGGGAGAGCAGAACCAGGCCGATGGTGGTGACCGCGGTCCCGGCGATCGGGAAGATCCGGTAGTGGCCGGTGCGGGCGACGATCTGACCGGCGACGATCGAGGTGAACAGCATGCCGAGCACCATCGGCAGCATGTGGATGCCGGACAGGGTCGGCGAGACCCGTTTGACGACCTGGAGGAAGGTCGGCAGATAGGTGAGCGCGCCGAACATAGCGAAGCCGACCACGAAGGAGATCACCGTGATCAGGCTGAAGGTCCGGGAGCGGAACAGCCGCATCGGGATGACCGGTTCGGCGGCGCGGCGCTCGACGGCGACGAACGCCACCAGCAGGACCGCGCCGAGCACCGCCAGGCCGACCACCTGCCAGGAGCCCCACGGCCAGGTGATGCCGCCCAGCGAGGTCATCAGCACCAGGCAGGTGGCGACCGAGGCGATCAGGAAGGTGCCCAGGTAGTCGATGGTGTGCCGGCGCGTCACCCCGGCGCTGGGGAGCACGGCGGCGATCACCGCCAGCGCGACGACGCCGATCGGCAGGTTGATGTAGAAGACCCAGCGCCAGCTGAGGTTGTCGACGAAGACCCCGCCGAGCAGCGGGCCGAGCACGCTGGTGACGCCGAACACGGCGCCGAACAGACCCTGGTACTTCCCCCGGTCGCGGGGCGGGACCAGGTCGCCGACGATCGCCTGGGTGAGTACGATCAGCCCGCCGCCGCCCAGCCCCTGCAGCGCCCGGAAGGCGATCAACTCGCCCATGTTCCGGGCGAGTCCGCAGAGCGCGGAACCGATCAGGAAGATCACGATCGAGGCCCGGAAGAGCCGCTTCCGGCCGTACATGTCGCCGAGCTTGCCCCACAACGGGGTGGCGGCGGTGGAGGCGAGCAGATAGGCGGTGACCACCCAGGAGAGGTGCTTCAGACCGCCGAGGTCGCTGACGATGGTGGGCAGTGCGGTGGAGACGATGGTCTGGTCGAGCGCCGCCAGCAGCAGCGCCAGCAGCAGCGCACCGATCGGCACCCAGAGGTTGTGCACCGTCGTCTGCGGGGGTGCGGGACCGCCCGCTCCGGCCCGGCCGGACGCGGCTGCCGGGTTCGCCATGTCGGCTCCTCGGTGAAATCCGGGCTGACGATCGCCCAGACTCACCATGATGTCAGCATTGTCCGAATTCACCACATCTGATTGCACCCTTTGCATCTCGCCGTCGCGGGAGGGCAGCCAATCGTTCACATGGCACAGACCGTCACAGAACAGGACAACTACCTCAGGATCGGACGCTTGACTCTGTCAACTCCCAGAACGCTCCTGCATAATCAGGCGGGTTCGCCATCAGAGCCAAGGAGGACCGGCCCATGCCGGGAGAGCACTGTGCCGGCTGCGGCACCGTCCGGACGGCCGGCGGCTGCGCATGCACCCCGGTTTCGTACGGCCGGTCGGGCTATCAGCCGGTGCACCCCGACCTGGAGGAGACCGCGGTCCTCCCGCACACCGAGGGCCCGCCGCTGGTCCGCCCGTACGTCCCGGCCGCTGCCGAGTACGAGGAGCCGGACCCGGACGCCTTCCCGACCGCGCTGCTGCCGCCGGTCCCTGCCCAGGACCAGCAGGCCACCACGCTGCTGCCGCCCGTACCGCCGCAGCACCACCCGTCCGTGTCCGCTCAGCAGCCCTACCCGCCGCAGTACCGGCCCGCACCGCCTCAGCGGCTGCCGTACCAGGCACCGCACCGGCCGCAGGACCAGGCCGCCGAGCTCGGGGTCTTCGCCTTCCAGGCGGGTGACGGGCCGGGCGGCAGGGCCGAGCGGCGGGCGCAGCAGCAGGCGGCGCCCATGAAGCGCAAGGTCGTCATGGCGGCGGCCGGGGCGGGAATCGTCGCGATCGGCGCCGGGATCGCCTTCGCCCTGGTGCCGGCTTCGGGGAACAAAGGCGTCAACCAGGCCGACCCGCTTCCGGTCGGCACCGTGCAGCCCCTGCCCACCAGCGCGGCCTCGAGCGTCCCGGCGACCACGGCCCCGGCCTCGGACAGCCCCTCCCCCACCCTGAGCAAGGCCAGCCCCAAGCCGAGCCCCACCCTCAGCCGGCTCCCGGTGATCGCCAAGGCGACCACGACCAAGCCGACCGCGTCCCCGTCGCCCAAGCCGACCACCGCGTCCCCGACGCCGAGCGGCCCGCGCACCCTGGGCCCGGGAACGAACGGTCCGGACGTCGCCGCCATGCAGCAGCAGCTCTCCAACTGCGGCTACCACGTACGGGCGAGCGGCAGCTACGACGACCGGACGACCAAGGCCGTGCGCAGTTTCCAGTGGGACGCGAACGTCGAGGGCGATCCGAGCGGCGTCTTCGGTCCCAACACCCGAGCGGCGCTGGACGACGCGTTCTGCTGAGCCCCCGGGCCGCCGGCCGGGCACCCCTGGACGGCGCGGGGAACCGCGCGGCCGAAGGCCCCGGCCGACCGCGGCACGCCTCACACGCCCGGGCCGTCACCCGGGCGGGTCAGCCGGTGACGGCGTTGAAGACGCTGAAGACGGCCATCAGCAGCATCACCACGGCGGCCACCCGGACGATGACCCGCATCGGCACGTACTGCAGCAGCTTCTGCCCGCCCACGATCGCGATCCCGCCGACCGCGCAGAGCGCCAGCCAGGCGCCGAGGCCGACCGACACCGGGTCGGCGTACTTGGCGGCGAGGTTGGCCGTCATGATCTGGGTCAAGTCGCCGAACTCGGCGACCGCGACGACCACGAAACTGGCACCGGCGACCTTCCAGAAGCTGCCCGAGGACGGCTCCTTGGCGGCGTGCCCCTCCTCGTCCTCGTCCTTGTGCCAGAGCAGCATCAGCGCACCCACCAGGAACAGCAGCCCGGTGATGCCCTCCACCCAGCGCTGCGGCAGCAGGGCGAGCAGGCTGCCCGCTGCCAGGGCGAGGCCCACATGGAGGGCGAAGGCGGCGGCGATCCCGGCGAAGACGTAGCTCGCCCGGTAGCGGGTGCCGAGGACCAGGCTGGCCAGGGCGGTCTTGTCGGGCAGTTCGGCGAGGAAGATGATGCCGAAGGTGAGGGCGGCGATGGTCAGGCTCATCGGGGGTGGATTTCCCTTGGTCGGGCTGCCCGGCCGGATGGCCGCCCATCGGGGGACGCCTCGGCCCGACAGCACTGGTCATGGTCACAGCACTGCGGCCGAAGGTCTCGCCGACACCCCCGTCACGGGCGGGTGTCCCGGGCGCCGGGCCCGCACGAGGCGAGGCCAGTATGTCGACGGTCCGGTGGAGGGCTACTCCCCTTCAACTCCGACCAGCCTACCTGACCCGGTGAGCGGCCTCGCGGGTCACCAGTCCCCGCCCCACCAGCTCGAGCACCGCAACGATCGCCACCGCCTCCACCGCGAGCAGCGCGATCAGCACGAACAGCTGGACCGCCCCGGCCTGGACGGGCGTCGCCCCGCCCAGCAGCATTCCGACGAAGGCGCCTGGCAGGGTGACCAGGCCCACCGTCCTGGTCTGGTCCAGTGCCGGGACGAGTGAGGTGGCCGCCGCCGTGCGGCAGATCTCCAGGCGCGCGTCCCGCTCCTCGAAACCGAGCGCCAGCGCCGCCTCCACCTCGCCGTGCCGCAGGCGCAGCTCGTCCAGGGCCCGGCGGCCGGCCAGCGAGGTGGCGGTGAGCCCGCCGCCGATCAGGATCCCGGCGACCGGGATGACCGACAGGCCCTTCGGCGGCAGGAGCCCGCCGGCGAGCAGCAGCACCAGCACCGGCAGCACACCGGCCCCGATCGGGACCGCGGCCCAGACCCAGCCGGGGCCGTCCGTCATCCGCCGCCCGGCGGTGCGCACCGCGACCGCGAACATCACCACGACGAACAGCGCGGAGGTCAGCACCGAGCCGACCACCCAGGTGATCGCGAAGGCGACGGCCGCGAGCTGCAGCACCGCCCGCAGGCCCGCCCGCAGGACGTCCCGCCCGTGTCCGAGCCTCCCCCATCCGGTGACCGCGACCGCCGCGAGCAGCAGCGCGGCCGCGACGACGCCGAGTGCGGGCGTGACCGGGAGCAGTTGGCCGGCGGCCGCCACCGCGCTCAGATCCAACTGGTGAACCACATCCGGCTCTGCCACTGAGTCATCGGGATCACCTCCGCCGTGTAGAGCGGGTAGAAGTACGCGAAGCAGGCCACGATCGCCAGCACGACGGCGCCCGCGCCGATGGCGCCCGTGCGGCGGCGCTGCGGTGAGCAGCCGGGCGGGCCGAGCATCGCTCCCAGCATCAGGGCCACCGCCAGGCAGAGGAAGGGCACCAGCACCACCATGTAGAAGGAGAAGATCGTCCGCTGCTGGTACTGGAACCAGGGCAGGTAGATCCCGGCGACGCCCGCCAGGATCGCCCCGGCCCGCCAGTCCCGGCGGAAGAACCAGCGCCAGAGCGCGTACGCCAGAGCGAAGCAGGCGGTCCACCAGAGCAGCGGGGTGCCGAGCGCCAGGATCTGGCTGCCGCAGCCGTCGGGAGCGGTGCAGCCGTGCTCGCCCTGCGACACCTGCTCCCAGTACATGCTGACCGGGCGGCCCTGGACCAGCCAGCTCCACGGGTTGGACTGGTACTTGTGCGGGCTGGTCAGGCCGGTGTTGAAGTCGTACATCTGCGCGTGGTAGTGCCACCAGCCGCGCAGCGCCGCCGGGACCCAGGTCATCGGGAGCTGCGGCAGCGGGACGTCCACCACAGGGGTGCGGGGCGGGGAGAGTCCGGCTCGGCCGTCGGCCCAGTGGCGGTCGAAGCCGCCGTCGGTGGCGAACCAGCCGCTCCAGGACGCCAGGTACACCAGTACCGCGACGCCCACCATGGAGAGGAAGGCGGGCAGCGCGTCCCGGCGGAGCATCGAGCGCCAGGGGCGGGCGGCCCCGGCCCAGCGGCGGCCGGACTGGTCCCAGACCACCGTCAGCAGGCCGAAGGCGGCCAGGATCTGCAGGCCGTTCCACTTGGTGGCGCAGGCGGCGCCGAGCAGCAGCCCGGCGGCGATCCGCCAGGGGCGCACTCCCAGCCGGACCTCGTCGCCGGCCCGGCCACCCTCGGCGCGGGCGGCGCGCAGCACGGCGCGGGTGTGGTCGCGGTCGATCAGGAGGCAGCCGAAGGCGGCGAGCACGAAGAACATCACCACCCCGTCCAGCAGCCCGACCCGGCTCATCACGAAGTGCAGACCGTCCACGGCCATCAGCAGCGCGGCGGTGCAGCCGAGCAGGGTGGAGGAGAAGAGCCTGCGGCCGATCCTCGCCAGCATCAGCACGCTGAGCGTCCCGAGCAGCGCGAGGACCACCCGCCAGCCGAAGGGGTGCAGCCCGAAGGCGGCCTCTCCGAGTGAGATGACCCACTTGCCGAGCGGCGGGTGCGCGATGAACTCGGGTGCCGCGGTGAGCGGGATGCTCTGCGGGACGGACAGGATCTGGAAGTTGGCGCTGTCCGGCCAGACGCCCTCGTAGCCCTGGTGAAGCAGCGACCAGGCGTCCTTGGGGTAGTAGGTCTCGTCGAAGACGAACGCGTTCGGGTGGCCGAGGTTCCAGAACCGCAGGACTCCGGCGAACAGCGCGACCGCGACCGGCCCGAGCCAGCCCGAGTGCCGGACCGCCCACTGCGGCGCGCGCAGGTACCGGGCGGCCGGCGCCGAGGCGGCGGGAGGGGGCAGGGGGTCGGTGCCGGTGACTGTCGGGTACGCCATGGCCTCGCCGGTTCCTCGCTTCGATCGCTGTGGTGGACGGCCCGGGCTGACACTATGTCGCCTCGAGGCCTAAACCCTAGCCAGCATCCGACGCGCCAGGCCCGGCTGCACCTCGTACTACGGTGGGCGTCCGGGTTGACCCTCGACCTGGTCGAGGCCGCAGAGTCGTCGGCGTGGAGAGCGGAGTGACGCAGGGCAGCGCGATGCGCAGCATCGGTGAGATGGCCAGGGACAGCGGGCTGAGCGTGAGTGCGCTGCGGTTCTACGACGGGGCCGGGGTGTTCGGGCCGGCCTGGGTGGATCCGCAGAGCGGGTACCGCTGGTACGCCCCCGACCAGGTGGCCGATGCCCGGCTGATCGCCCGGCTGCGCCGGGTCGGGCTGCCGCTGGCGGACATCTCTCGGGTGCTCGGCGGGCCCACCGAGGCGGCCCAGCTGGTGCTGGAGGGGCATCTGCGCCGGCTGGAGGACGGCCTGGCCGACGCGCGTCGCGAGCTCTCCGCGGTACGGACGCTGATCGACCTGAGGGAGAACCCGATGAATCTCGTTGCCGTGACCCGACTGACCGTTGCAGCAAAGGAGTTGGCCTCCGCACTGGACGCGGTGCGGTTCGCCGTGGGCACCGATCCGCAGCTGCCCGCCGTGGGCGGGGTGCTGCTGGAGGCGGACGGTGAGCTGCTGCGGCTGGTCGCCACCGACCGCTATCGCCTCGCCGTCGCCCAGGTACCGCCCACCGGTCCGGCGGAGGGCACGATGAGCGTGATCGCGCCGACCGCGTTCGTGGACGAGCTGCGCCCGCTGCTGGACGGCGCCGGGGAGGTCCGCCTGCTGGCGGAGGGCGACCGGCTGATCGCGACCGTCGGCGACCGATCGGTGCTGGGCGAACGGGTCGACCAGGACTACCCGGACTACCGCGCGCTGATCCGACTGGAGCCCACCCACCGGCTGACCCTGGACACCACCCACCTGCGCGAGGCGCTGGCGGCCGGGGCCACCCGCAGCACGGTCCGCGGCCAGGACGGGGTGGCGTTCGAGCTCTCGGTCCTGGCGGTGTCCGCGGACGGCTCGTTCACCGTGGCCGATCCAGAGGGCCCGGCGGACGGCCTTCGGGTGGGCGTGAACCGCGACTTCCTGTTGGAGGCCGTCGCGGCGGGCGGCGGGGAGCAGCTGGTGCTGGAGCTCGGCGGCCCCATCGCCCCGCTCGCCATCCGCTTCCCCGAGCGCGCGGACACCTTCTCCCTGCTGATGCCCACCACCCTGTCCTGAGTCCGCTCTTCCGGCCGGCCGCCCAGGGGCGCCGGCCGGAAGGCCCGGGGGATCGGCCGGGCGTGAACGGTTCCGGCCGCCATCCGCAGCACCTCCCCCGAGGATCTGCGGACGGCGGCCGAAGGTCGGCGTCAGGCGACGACCTGGAGCTCCCCGGTCGAGGTGAGCGACGTCCGAGTTGGGACCCGGTTCGCCGGGAAGCCTGCCGGCAGCACGGCGTTGTCCTGGACCGGCGTCAGGTGGGCCCGCAGCCGCAGGGCCAGAGTGACGATCAGCAGGGTGCAGAGCACCATCACCGCCAGGTAGAGCGGCCAGGTGCCGGAGCCGACCAGCAGCACACCGACGGCCGGGCCGACCGCGACGGCGATCTGCTTCACCAGGGCGTGCGCCGAGTTGTAGGTACCGAGCAGTCGGGTCGGCGCGAGGTCGGCGACGATCGGGCCCAGGGTGGGGGCCAGCAGGGACTCGCCGACGCCGAACAGGGAGTACACCGCGACGATCGCCACGGTCGCGGCCATCGCGTCGGAGCGGACCAGCCCGGCGGTGAGCGCCATCACCCAGGCGCCCAGCCAGACCACACCGGCGGCGGCCATCGCGGTGGTGCGGCGGCGGCGCTCGGTGAGCCTCACCACGAACATCTGGAGCACCACGATGGTCAGCGCGTTGACGCCGACGGCCAGGCCCAGGGTGGACGGCGCGGTGCCCACGGTGTCGGTGGCGAAGGCCGCGACACCGGACTCGAACTGGCCGTAGCAGGTGAAGAAGATCAGCCCGGCGAGCAGGCAGAGCCGCATCATGGCCTTGTCCGCGAACAGCGCGCGCAGCCCCTGCGGGCCGGCCTCGCCCTGCTCGACCTCGACCACGATCGGCTGAGCACCCGGGATGCGGGCGGTGCCGGCGACGATCGCCAGGCCCACGAAGGTCAGCGCCTCGATGGTGAACAGCCGGGTCAGGGTGGCGGGCTCGGCAACGTCCACGATCTGGCCGCCGACCAGGGCGCCGATGCCCATCCCCAGGTTGACCAGGGTGAACTGGAGCGCGAAGGCCCGCGAGCGGGTGGCCCGGGTCGAGCAGCGCACGACCATCGTGGCGAGGGCCGGCTGGCAGGTGGTGACACCGGCGCCGAACAGGAAGGACGCGATCATCAGGTCGGGCGTGCCGGTGGCGTGGCCGAACGCGAAGGCACCGGAGGCCGCCAGGGCGGTACCGGCGAGCAGCACCGGGCGAGGACCGTACCGGTCGATCCCGCGGCCGGTGAAGGGCAGCACGGCCAGCGCGGCCAGCGCGAAGACGGTGAAGACCATCCCGGCGGCGAGCGAGCCCAGGCCCCTGACCTGGTCCACGTAGACGAACATGTACGGCATCGTGAATCCGCTGCCGAACGCGCTGAGCGCATTGCCGATCTGGACGCGGCGCAGCGGGCCGCCCGCCCCGTGACGCTGCTGCCTCTGCTGCTTCACCGTGCCGGTCACCGTGCACACCCTTTCACTGGATAGCCTTCGATGGAGAAGACTTCAGGACTAAACTTCAGAGCTAAACTCTAAGCATCGGAAGCCTGAAGCGTCAAAGGCTTAACGCCTGCAGCCCTTCGTGGGAGAATGAGCGCCATGAGCGCACCGAAGCCCGGACAGGAGACCGACGGCGAGCTGGCTATCGCCGACCAAGTCGCCGTCTACCAGCGGGAGTTCCCCACCGTCGACCCACAGGTCGAGACCATCGTCTCGACCCTGTCCCGGGTCGCCCGACGGATGAGCGTCGCCTACGGCAGGCAGCTCACTGTGCTCGGAATCACCTCCGCCGAGTGGGAGGTGCTCAAGGCGCTGGTGGTCGCCGGCAGCCCGTACCGGATGGGCCCGGGCGAGCTGGCCAAGCGGCTCGGCCTCACCCCCGCCGCGATGACGCACCGGATCGACCGCATGGTCACCGAGGGCCTGGTCACCCGGGAACGCGACGAGGCCAACCGGGTCCGGGTGATCATCGAGCTGACCGAGGAAGGCCGCGACAAGTGGCTGGAGTCGATGCGGATGGCCGCGGTCTTCGAGGAGGAGCTGCTCCAGGACATCGCCCAGGCCGAGCGCCCCGTCCTCTCCACACTGCTCGGCCGGATGCTGCGCCGGATCGAGGAGACCCAGCCGGACGCCCTGGGCCGCACCGACGACCTGGACTGAGACCGACCGGGGAGCGGACCCGGGTCAGCTCCCCGTCGGGTCGTCCGGCCGGACGGCGACATGGTCCGGCTCCAGGTCCACCGCCACCCGGTGCTCCATGCCCAACGCCTCCAGGAACTTGCGGGGCAGCTGTACCCGGCCGGTGCGGTCCAGCATCACGTACTCGCGCTCGCTGACCGTCTCCGCGCCGTGCTCGTCCACCACCGTCCGCCGCAGCACCTCGCTGCTGGTCCGGCCGTCCCGGATCGCCACGGTGCGGCGCACCTCGCCCGCCACCATCGGGTCGTGGGTGACGATCACCACCGTGGCGCCCAACTCCCGGTTGACGGTGCGCAGCGCATCGAAGATCCCGGCGGCGGTCTCCGAGTCCAGCTCGCCGGTCGGCTCGTCGGCCAGCAGCACCGCCGGGTCGCCCACCATCGCCACCGCGATGGCCGCCCGCTGCTGCTGCCCGCCCGAGAGCTGGGCCGGCCGGAAGTGGGCGAGTTCACCCATGCCCAGCGCCTCCAGCAGTTCGGCCACCCGAGCCGATCGGCGCGCGGCGGCCCCGCGCGAGCGGGCCCGTCCGCGCAACTGCAGTGGCAGCGCGATGTTCTGAGCAACAGTCAGGTAGGGCGGCAGATTGCGCGCGGTCTGCTGCCAGACGAAGCCGACCACCTCCCGGCGGTAGCGCAGCCGGTCCCCGGCCGACATCGCCAGCAGATCGCGGCCCGCCACCCGGGCGCTGCCGGCCGTCGGCACGTCCAGGCCCGCCAGGATGTTCAGCAGCGTCGACTTGCCGCTGCCCGAGGCGCCCACCAGCGCCACCAGGTCACCCCGGTCCACCACCAGGTCGAGGCCCTGGAGGGCCTGCACCTCCACCCGGTCCGCGGTGAAGATCCGCACCAGCCGGTCGCAGACGATCGCCGCGTCCGCCCCGTAGCCGCTCGGCTCGGCGGCGGCCAGCGCCGCCCGCCGCAGGTCCTGGTAGCTGGGTGCCGCCTGGTCGGCGCTCATCGCACATCCCCCGCTCTCAACTCGGTGGTGATCTGTCGCCGCCCGGACACCGCCACCTCCGCGGCGACCGTGGCGGTCGCGACCGCCACGAGGGCCAGCACCTGGAGCAGCACCGGCAGCCAGGCGGTCCGCAGCCCGGCGGGCACGGGCGCGCCGACCAGCGCCGCCAGGTCGACCGCTGGGCCCAGCAGGGGTGCCGCGGAGAGGGCCACCAGACCCCCCGCGAGGGCGGCCACCAGCGGCTGCGGCAGCGCCTCGGCCAGGATCAGGGCCAGCCCCTGGCGCGGCCGCAGGCCCATGGTGCGCAGCCTGGCCAGTAGCGCGGCCCGCTCCGGCGCCGCCCGGACCAGGGTCAGCAGTACGGCCAGCAGCGCGAAGCCGCCCGCCGCCGCGACGGACGTCCAGAACAGCCGGGCGGCCGTGTGCTGGAGCGGGTCAGCGGCCAGCTCCTCAGCGGTCTCGGCCTTCGTCCGGACGGAGTAGGAGTCCCTGCCCTGCTGCCGGGACGCGGCACCGCTCGCGGACCCGGCACCGCTCGCGGACCCGGCACCGCTCGCGGACGCGGCGGCACTCGCACGCGCGGGGCCGGTCGCGGCCGCGTCGGCCGGGGAGAGCCGCTGGAGCAGCTCCCGCAACGGGTCGGCGGCGAGCCGGCCGGTGGCCAGCCACAGGTTGGGGCGGCCGATCCCCGGGAACCGGCGGGCGACCGGCCCGGCCGGGAGCACCATGGTCTTGCTCCCGCCCGCGCCGTTCACCGCCGGGGTGCCGTCGACCACTCCCGCCACCCGGACCTGGAGCTCCCCCGACCGCAGGCGCGCGGCGCGCGGCGCGCCGCCGAGCCGCTCGGCCACATCCGGGCTGGCCAGCGCCGGGACCGGGGAGCCGGCCCGGCCGTCGTCGGCCAACAGCGCCGGGTCGAAGACGCCCTGCCCCAGGTCGCGGGCGAGCGCGGCGTACACCACCGGGTCGATCACGATCACCGTGACGTCCGAGATCAGCGCACCGCCGGGGGTACCCACCGGTGCTGCGTCGAAGGTCCAGGCGGCGGTGGCCGCGCCGGCGCCGGGCAGCCGGGCCGCCGCCGTCGCGAAGCCCTCGGGCAGCGCGGCGGCGGAGACTGCCGCCACCCTGGCCCCGGCGCCCACCGCGGTGAGCGCGGCCCGCTCGCGTGCCGCGGCCACCGAGTCCAGCACGGTGGCGCCGAAGCCCGCCGTGGTCACCGCGAGCAGCAGGGCGAGCAGCGGCAGGACACTCGGCCGCTGGTGTCGGCCGTCGCCCCGGGCGGCCCGGGCCAGCCCGAGGAAACCCACCAGCCCGGGGCGGCGGCCCGCCCGGCGGGCCGCCCAGCCGATCAGCACCGGATGGAGCCTGGCCAGCACCAGGGCTCCGGTCAGCGCGAGCAGCAGCGGGGCGCCGACCAGCAGCAGGTCCACCCCGTCGCCGCCCGAGGCCACCCCGCGCCGCCGGACGGCGGCCAGCGCGCCGGCGGTGGCCGCCGCCACCGCGAGTTCGGCGACCAGGCGGCGCCGGCCGCCTCCCGGGCGCGGGGCGGCCGACAGTGCGAGGGCCCGCAGCGGAAGGCCCAGGGCCGCGACCAGGGTGACCGCCAGGGCGGCAAGCACCGAGGCGACCCACCGCCCGGTCGGCAGTACCACCAGCGCGAGGAGCGTCCCGGCGAGCCCGGCGGGCAGCACCGTCACCGCCGTCTCGCCGAGCAGTCTGCCGAGCACTCCGGCCCGCGAAGCGCCGCGGGCGCGGAGCAGGCGCAGCTCGCCGGCCCGGCGTTCGGCGGCGAGGGCCGCGGCCAGGCAGAGCACCGCGACGGCGACTGCGGCCGCGCCCGCGGGGCCGACCTCGGTGAGCGGTGCGACTGCGGTCTGCCGGTGCGCCGCCTCGTCGAACAGCTGCGGCAGCGTCGAGGTGACCTGGCTGCCCGGCTGCCCGAGGTCCGCGACCAGCCGGGTGTTCGCCGGTCCGGCGATCAGCGAGGCCACCGCGCTCCGGGCGGCGGGCAGCCGGTCGGCGTGCAGCGCGGCGAGGTCGAACGGGAGCTGGTAGAAGTCCGTGCTGCCGGCGCTCCAGGCGCCCAGCCCCGGCAGCCCGTCGCGGCCGACCAGGCCGGTGGCCGACCAGAACGGGACGGCCTCGAAGCCGATCCGTACGGTGCTCAGGCAGGCGGCGGCCAGGCACGGGGTGCCCGCCCAGAACGCGCTGTCCACCTGGTCGGGGCGGTACAGGCCGACCACCTCGGCGCTCACCCCGGCACCGGTCTCCGCCCCCGGGGCCCCGGCGTTCAGGGTCGAGCCCGCGCGTACGCCCAGGGTCGCGGCGGTGGCCTCGGACAGCGCCACCTCCACGTGTCCGCGCGGCGCCGCTCCGGTGGGCCACCGGCCGGCCACCAGGCGGGCGTGCCCGGCGGCGGCGTTCAGATAGACCAGGCCGAGCTTGGGCGGCAGCCCGCCGGGGCGGGGCAGTCCGCCGTCCGGCAGCTCGCGTGGGAACCGCCCGGCCGAGCCGTACACCGGGCCGCCGGCCGCCAGCCGCAGCGGCGCCGGGACGTCGCCGGCGATCGCCCCGGCCTTGCGGTCCAGGTCGGCCGCGGGATCACCCGACGCGGCTTCCGAACCGGCCGCGGGCGCGAACCGGCCGACCGTCACCGACACCGAGCCGGCCAACGGCCCGTGGCGGCGGACCAGTTCGCGCAGCGCCTGGTCCGCGCCCCGGTCCAGTGCGCGGGGCAGGGCGGCGGCCAGGAAGGCGGTGACGAACACCAGGGCGGCCGTCAGCAGTGCGGCGGTCGGCGCCGTCCGCAGCCTGGTCCGCACCCACGGCGCCCCGGCGAGAGACCGGGCGCGCGGCTCGCTCATGTCTCCTCCACGTACCGCAGCCGTGCGGTCAGATCCCGGTTGCGGCGAGGGCCGAGGAGCACCAGCAGCGGAAGGGCCGCGATCAGCAGGGCCATCAGCACGGCCTGGCCCAGCGGGAGGTGCACCAGCACCCCGGGCACCGGGCGGCGGGCCGCCGGGCTCAGCACGATCAGCGGGAGCACCAGGTGCGCCAGCAGCGCGCCGAGGCCGAGCCCCACGCCCAGCCCGAGCAGCACCAGCAGACCCTGCTCGGCCGCCACCGTCCGGGCCAGCCGGCGCCGGGAGGCGCCCAGCGCCAGCAGCACCGCGAACTCGCCCGCCCGCTCGGCCGCGGCGCCGGCGGCCGCGGCGGCGAAGCCGATCGCGGCCAGTACGGCGGCGGCCGCGGCCAGGGCCGCCAGGGCGTTCTGCGGGGCCGCGCCGATCGGGTCGTCGCGCAGGGCGGCCGCCACCTCGTCCCGCAGCTGCAGGGTCTGGGCACCGGCACCGGCCCGCAGCGCGGCCGCGGCCCTCGCCGGCACCGCATCGCCCCGTCCGGTGCCGGGCAGCCACCACTCGTCCGGGGCCGAGGGCAGGCTCTGCTGGTCGACCAGGGAGCGGTCCAGCGCCGCCAGGTCGACCGCGAGCGCGGGGCCGTCGGCCGTCGGCAGAGCGGCCACGGCGGCCGTGATCCGCACGCCGACCGCGGCGCCGCCCACCGGGACCAGGATCCGGTCGCCGACCGAGGCACCGACCGCCGTCAGATAGCCGCGGGTGGCGATCCCGGTGAGTTCGGGCACCGGCGCGGGGTGTCCCTGTGCATCGGCCGGGATCAGCGAACTGGTGCCCTGGGAGGTGCTTCCGGTGCGGTAGCGGAAGACCAGCGGGTTGTGCCCGTCCGTGCCGGCGGTGCCGCCGGAGGACGCCTGGTCCTGCTGCCCGGTGCCCGTCCGGACGGACCAGCCGAGGCCGGCCGGCACGGCTGCCGCGGTGGCGGGCCCGTCCGCGCTGTCGGCAGCGGATATCCGGTGGAGCGTCAGTTCACCGTTGAGCCAGCCCTCCTGGGCCGGAGTGGGAGTGACTTGGATCCCGGCGACGGTCAGCGGTGCGGCCGCCGAGCCCAGCGGTGCGCCCAACTCGGGCCCGAGGTCGACGGAGACCGTCCGGTCACCGGTGACCGGCAGCTCGGGGAGCCGCTCCTCGTACAGCACGCCGAACCGGTCGCGCAGCAGCAGGATCACTCCCGGGCCCTGCGAGGCGGCGGCCTGGCCGCTCAGCGTGAGGCTCAGGTCCAGGTCGATCCGGCGCGGGCGGCCCGGCAGCACGATCCCCGCCTGCGGGCCGGCGGGCACCGACCCGGCCAGCGGCCCGAACAGGTCGGCGACGGCGCGGCCGCCGAGCACGTCCGGACGGATCCGCAGACTGCGGGCGGCCGCCGCCGCGTCCAGTGCCAGCAGTTGGGCGTCGTTGCCGCCTGGCACCATCAGGTGCTTGCGGACGACCGGGATCAGGCGGTCACCGCCCGGCAGTGCGGCGTACCGGCCGCCCTGGCCCATCGACGCCAGGCCGGAGTTGGAGATCCGCAGGCCCGAGGCGGTGGCGAAGTCCGCCTGGTCGCCCTGGGAGCCGGACCAGGCGGTGCGCTGCCCCAGCGCGAGCATGCCGATCGAGACGGCGAGCACCAGCAGTAGCACCGGCCCCGCGCTGCGCCCGGGCCGGCGGGCGAACTGCCAGCCGAGCAGCGCCACCTCCAGGCCCGGCCGCAGCTCGGCCAGCCGCTCCCCCAGCCTGGCCACCAGCGGCAGCAGCCGCAGCACCAGGACGGTGCCGGCGGTCAGCGCCAGGGTCGGGGCCACGACGAGCAGCGGGTCGATGCCGAGCCGGCCGGCGCGGTCCTTGCTCAGGCCGCCGCCGGAGTAGTGGGCCAGTTGCTGGTAGGCCACCGCGGCAAGCGCGAGCAGGGCGAGGTCCGCGCCGGAGCGGGCCGCGCCTGCGACCAGCGCCCGACGCCGTCCGGCGCGCCGCAGTGCCGCGCTGCCGGCTGAGCGGAGCAGTGCGGGCACGGCGGCCAGCAGGACGCAGCCGAGTGCGCAGGCGGCCGCCGGCGGCCAACTGGTCCAGGGCAGAGCGGTGTTCAGCCGCGTATCCGCCAACGGCCCCCAGCCGGCCAGCAGCCGCACCAGCAGCGGGGTGAGCGGCGGGGCGAGCAGCGCGGCCGGCAGCGCGAGCAGGGCGGCCTCGGCGGCGGTGAGCGCGCCGATCCGCAGCCGCGAGGCGCCCCTGGCGGCCAGCAGCGCGTTCTCAGCGATCTGCCGCGTCGTCAGCAGGTGCACCACCAGCAGCAGTACGGCGATGGCGAGCACCGCCAGCTGCAGCAGTCCGATCAGCAAGGTGGACCTGGCCACCATCCGGTCCGACTCCAACTCGCCGAGGAATTCCGGGAGTTCGGTCTCGACCTGCAGGCCGTCGAGCGCCAGGTGGCCGGCCCGCTCCCGCAGCGCCTCGGCGTCGGCCGCCCGGAGGGCGCCGAAGTCGGCGGCGAGCAGGTAGTTGCGGCCGTCCTGGGCGAGAGCGGCCGCCGTGAAGGCGGTGTCGTCGACGAGCAGCGGTCCGTAGGTGGTGAAGGACTGGATCTGGACACCGCGCCCGCCCAGTTCGTCCAGTTTCCAGTAGGGTCCGTCCCGGTCCACGGCCTGGTACACGCCGGTGATCCTGACGGCGTGCGCGGTGCCGTCGTACCGGTCGACGAGGTTCACCACCGTCGGGAGGGCCGACGGAGTCAGGTGCAGCCGGTCGAGTGCCGCCTGCGGGACGGCCGCCTCGATCGGCGCGGTGGCGGCGGTGGCGGCTTGCGGCCACTGCCCGGCGAGCAGCCGGGCCTTGGAGCGGTCGAGCGAGGCGAGGTGGGTGATGTCGGGATTGGCGCCCGCGGCACCGCTCACCGGAGCACCGGGCAGGGCGAAGGACCGGCTGACGGCCACGCTGCGGACGCTGTCGGGCAACGGGGCGAACAGTCCCCGGCCCAGCCTCGCGACGGCGGCCTCCTCCGCGGCCCGCGCGCGGACGCCGCCGTGTCCGCGGACCAGCACGACCGTGCGGGAGAAGCCGGGCCCCTGGAGCGCGTGCCGCAGTCCGGCCTCGCCGACGCTCCGGTTGAACGCGGTGAGAGCGGTGAGCGAGGCGGTGGCGATCAGCACGGTGAGCATCGCGGCGAACGCCGTCAGGAGCCGCCCGCGGAGTCGGCGCACCACGAAGCCGACCATCTGCGCACCTCCCCCGACCGGGCCCACTGTCACCGGATAGCGGAGATTATGGTCAGATTCAATCCGACTACGAAAGGGTCTTGCGTGAATCATGTGACAGAAGCGCACACTTGAGCATGGCGATCCCCCAACAAGACTCATCCGTACCGATGGTGACGGTCCGGAACGTGACCAGGCGCTTCGATTCCGGTGCCGGCCAGGTGTTCGCCCTGCGCGGGGTCTCCTTCGAGGTGCGGCGGGGCGAACTCACCGCACTCAAGGGCCGGTCCGGATCGGGCAAGACCACCCTGCTCAACCTGGTCGGCGGCCTGGACCGCCCGACCAGCGGCGAGATCGAACTCGACGGCACCGGTCTGACCCGGCTGGACGAGGAGGGCCGGCTGGCCCTGCGGCGGGAGAGGATCGGCTTCGTGTTCCAGTCCTTCGGGCTGATCCCGATCCTCAGCGCCGCCGAGAACGTGGGCGTTCCGATGCGGCTGCGCCGCGTCCCGGTACGCGAGCGCGAGGAGCGGGCGCGCACCCTGCTCGCCCTGGTCGGCCTGGCCGACCACGCGCAGCAGCGTCCGGGTGAGCTCTCCGGCGGCCAGCAGCAGCGCGTCGCCATCGCCCGCGCCCTGGCCAACGAGCCGTCCTTGATCATCGCGGACGAGCCGACCGGCCAGCTGGACTCCGAGACCGGACGGTCGGTCATGGAGCTGCTGCGAGCAGTCGTCCGCAGCGAGGGCGTCACCGCGCTGGTGGCCACCCACGACCCGGCGCTGATGGAACTCGCGGACCGGGTGGTGGAGCTCGCCGACGGCCGGATCGTCGAGGCCGCCCCGGGCGCGTCGGCACCCGGGGCGGCCTGACCTGTCGGTGGGCCGGTCAGCAGGGGCCGTTGTCGGCCCAGACGCCCCACTGGCCGCTGATCGACGGGTCCTCGCCCTGGGTCCACCACTTGTTGGTGTAGTAGTGACCCTTCCAGGAGACCTTGGTCCCCGGGGCCGCGTAGACCGTCGAGGGGTTCCAGCCCGGGGCGCCCGCGCAGGAGGTGGGCGACGGGCTGGGCGAGCCGCTCGGGGAGGAGGACGGAGAGCTGCTGGTGGAGGACGACGGCGAAGAGGTCGGCGGCGCCGGGCAGTTGGCCGCGGAGCCGTTGGTCGCGTTCACCATGGTGTCGAACGGCGAGGTCTGGGTGCCCAGGTCGTAGAGCGAGAAGGCGAAGGAGCCGCCGAGGCCGTTGCAGTGCGCGTAGTCCAGCTTGGCCTGGATGGACCGGGCGTTCTCACCGCTCCAGAAGGTGGTGCCGTCGTAGAAGTAGGAGGTCTTGGCGGCGTCGTCCCAGTAGGTGTAGGCCGGATTGTCGACGAAGCCGTTCAACTCCTTGTACATCCGGGTGCCGTTCACGTTGCCGGACATCGGAGCGCCGGTGGCCGGCCCCGTCGCGCTCTGGAACAGGCCGTGGTTGTCGCCCGCGGGCGCCCCGGTCCAGCCGCGGTAGTAGAACGGGACACCCATATTGATTTTGTTGGCGGGGAAGCCGCCGGGGATCCCGTACTGCGGGTCGCCGACCGTCCAGGCCTTGATGGCGTTGTCGATCGAGTACTTGCCGTTGCCCGGCTTGACCGGCGTCATCGGGTCGTTCGGGCCGGAGTAGATCGGGGCCTGGTGGTTGGTGGGCCCGGTCGGGTCCCAGGCGCCGTGCATGTCGTAGGTCATCACGTCCAGGAACGTGAGGTACTGGCCGATCTTGTCGGTCTCGACGTTCTGGATCTTGTCCTGGCCGGCGCCGACCGCCGCGGAGAGCGCGTAGGTCTTGTTGTCCGCCTTGCCCTGGGCGTCCAGCTCGGAGCGGAACTCGCCCAGCAGCGCGGTGAAGTTCTGCTTGTCGGCCGGCGAGGCGTGGTTGCCGAGGTGGCCGCCGCCGCCCGGGTACTCCCAGTCGATGTCGAAGCCGTCGAAGATGCCCGCACCCGTGCCGGGCCCGCCGAAGCCGCCCTGCGCGGGCAGGTTGCCCTTGACGAACATGTCGATGCAGGAGGAGACGAGCTTCTTGCGCGAGCCGTCGCTGGCTGCCGCATCGGAGAAGTACTTGGAGTAGGTCCAACCGCCGATCGAGAGCAGGACCTTGAGGTTCGGGTTCTTCGCCTTCAGCTTCTTCAGCTGGTTGAAGTTGCCGACCAGCGGCTGGTTCCAGGTGTCGGCGACGCCGTCCACGCCGGTGCTCGCGTCGTACGTCTTCTGGTAGTCGGCGTAGGCGTCGCCCGCGCCGTCACCGGCGCTGGGGTTGTTCTCGTCCTGCGAGGCGGCTTTGGTGGCCTCGAAACAGGTGAGGTTCACCGGGTCGATGTTGGCGAAGTCGTAGATCAGGTAGTCCAGTTTGGAGGCCACGCCGGTGTCCTGGACCGTCTTCGGGTAGTACGCGTTGGCATAGATCGACCACTGGTCGAAGTACGCCACCTTGATGCCGCCGCTGGTCGCCGGGGCTCCGGTGGAGTTGGTCGGCGCGGCCTGGGCGGTGGCACCCGCGCCGAGCGTGAGGCCCGCGCCGAGCAGCAGGGACGCCGCGGCGCCGACCGCCAGCCCGGTCAGGCTCTTCGACCGCCCTCTGCGGGGCGGCTCCTGGTACCTGGGGAGAACACGGTCCATGAGTGCATGACTCCTCGTCGTGGGGGACTGCCGCCCCCTTGGGGGAGCACACGCGGGGTGGGGCCACGTGGCCAGGGGCATGACAGCGGAATGGGGACAAGCACGGTGCTGCGACGGGCAGATGAGTGCGCGGAGCCGGCACTGGAGGTCTGGACCACCGGCGCCGGCCCAGGGCTCCCTGCACCTGCCCTCAAAAATGGACTAGACCAACTCCGCCGTCAAGGGACCGAGTTGCCACTTGACCCCGCCTTAAGGTTCCGCCCGGGCCCGGACAGCACGACGCCGGCCCCGCGGCTGCGCGGGACCGGCGTACGGGAGCCTCAGAGCTTGTCGATCTCGGTCAGGTCCAGGTCGATCTCGAACGGGACGACGACCTTGAGGTGATCGTGGAAGATCCCGGTGGGGACGTAGGTCTCGGTCGCCGGGTCGAGCTCGTAGACGTAGACGACGGGCCGCCGCCCCTCACCCTTCTCCACCCGCCAGAAGTGCGGGATCCCGGCCTGCGCGTACTTGCGCGGCTTGGTCTCCCGGTCCCGCTCGGCCGAGTCCGGTGAGACGACCTCGACCGCGAGGACCACGTCCTGCGCCCGGTAGCCGGTCTCCTCCGCATCCTCGGTGACCGCCTCGGCGCGCACGATCGAGACGTCCGGCTCCGGCCGGTTGTGCTTTCCGAGCACCACGCTCATCTCGCGCACGACGCGGAAGCCGTTCGGACAACTTCCCCGCAGCCTCCACTCGAGCAGAGAGACCACCAGCGCGTGGAAGTACTTCTGCGGACTCATGAAGACGAGGCTCCCGTCGATCAACTCCGTGTGCGGCGGGAGGCCAGGCATGTTGTCGAGATCGTCGGCGGTGAACCCGCCCTCTGGCGGGATGAGCCAGTCTGGTACGGCAGTCATCATCACTCCCATGGGCACGACTCTGGCCGACAGAGCCAGCGTACCGAGCGGGTACCGCAAGAAGGCACTCTTCAGAGTGAGGATTCAGTAGCGCAGCGCGGTCACCACCACGGCCGTCACCTGGCCCGGGAACTCGCGGTGGCTGCGGGCCGCCGCGTCGGCGGTGGCGCCCGGCGCGACCTCGGGGACGTTGACCACCACGGCGTCCAGCAGCTTGCCCGACCCGTCCTTGAAGTCCACCTCGATGATGTAACGGAACGGCTTGGACTGGTGGTTGGTGATGGTGAGCGGCGCGTCCGTGGTCCCGTCGGTACCCCGGACCACCGGCCCGATCACCACGTCATCCGTGGCGTTCAGACCACCCTTCACCCCGGCCAGCGCGGACGAGGCGGCGGACTCGGCGGAGGCCAGTGCCGAGGCCGCCTGGGACGCCAGACCGCTTGCCGCCGAGGCTAGTGCCGATTGGGCGGCCGAGACCGCCGAGGAGGCCGGCGAAGCCGGCGGCTTGCCGGACGAGGCGCACCCTGCCAGCCCGCCTCCGGCGCACAGCACGGCTGCGGCCGCCGCGAGCATGCCCTGGACTTGACGGTGCTTCATGACTGCTCCTCGCCGGGCTCTCCCCGCTCCATCGCTCAGGACAGGCCGGTGCCCTCGACCTGGAAGGCCTCCTCGTCGGCGGCGCGGGCCTCGCGGCGGCGGATCACGTCCTTCCGGCGGGTCACCACGGCGGCCGCGGCGAGCGCGGCGGCGGCGAAGGAGATCAGGCCGATCGAGGTGCGGTCGAGGCAGTGCCCGGTGACCTCGTCCAGGGAGAAACGGCCCGCCCCGGAGATGCCGAGGGCGAGGCCGCAGGCGCCGAGCAGGGCCGGGTACTCGTAGCCGCCCGAGGTGACGAAGAAGCCGGCCGGGGCACTCACCGAGACGGCCCCGGCCATGGTGCCCGCGACGATCGATCCGGCGGCCGGGGTGGCCAGCCCGGCGAGCAGCAGGGCACCGCCGCCCGCCTCGCCGAGGCCCGCCGCGAGAGCGCTGCGACGGCCCGGCTCGAACCCCATCTGCTCCATCGCACTGGCGGTCCCCTCCAGACCGCCGCCGCCGAACCAGCCGAACAGCTTCTGGGTACCGTGAGCGAAGAGCACCCCGCCGACGGCGGCGCGCAGGGCGAACAGCCCTAGGTCCTTACGGCTGAGACAGGTCATGATGGGCCCTCGGATCGTGCCGGTTGACGGTGCGCCTCCCATACCAGCCGAAGGGCGGGCCCGGAACGACCCGGGAACGCCATCCGGGCGAACCCGACCCCATCGGCCGAGTACCCCGAACGCAAGGACGTACCGATGCAAGAGCAGCAGCCCGAGTACCACCTGGACGGCCGGACCGTGTCCGACGAGCCGTCGTTCTACACCGCACTGGGCCGCGCTCTCCGTGCCCCGGACGGCTACTACGGCAGCAACCTGGACGCCCTGGCCGACTGCCTACGCGGCGGCTTCGGCCCCGAGCCGCCGTTCACCCTGGTCTGGGAGGACTCGGCCCACGCCCGCCACCACCTGACCCGCCGCCTCCCGACCTCCGGCGACCGCACCCGGAGCTACTTCGACGCCATCCTGGACGTCCTGTACGAGTACGGGGTCACCGTCCGGCTCGAGTAGTACGACGCCGATGCTCGCCCTCAGGCCCGACGGCACGGCCGTCGACGTGGTAGACGGGCGCGAACGGGTCGGCGAGGCGCAGCAGGGCGGACCGGATGCGGCGGGCGTGGCCATCGGCGCAGCGGCCGGGGACGTGGCCGGGTCCGACCCAGGCGATCTCACCGATCCGGGCGAGTGCCCTGGCGGGGATGGTCGCGGTGGCCGCCGCCTGGGTGGTGACCTGGGCGCCGAAGACGTGGTTCACGGTCTGCGGCGAGTGCGGGTGCGGCGTGATGTCCACGATGAGGGCGTCACTGAAGTGCAGCTCCAGCCCGGTCTCCGCGCGTACCGTGCGGGTGGCGGCCAGGTGCGGCAGCTCGCCCGAGCGGGCGGGACCGCCGGGCAGGGTCCAGCCGTCGCGGTCATCGGGGTTGACCAGCAGGACGAAGCCCCGGGGGTCGGTGATCAGGCCCTGGCACTCCATCCGGATCGGGGAGTACTGGGCGGGGGCGAGGTCGGCCCGCCCGGGAGGATCCGACCAGGCGCCGTAGTCCGTGTTCATGAAGGTGGTGGGGCGGTACGTCATTTCGTCAACCCCCCTTCCAGGGTGCCGCCCAGTGCCTGCACGACCGGCACGCCGTGCAAGGCGGCCACGACGGCGGGCCAGCAGACCCCGAACCGGCCACAGGAGCATCGCCAGGGGGCTACTCCATCAACTGCACTACCGTCCCAGCGAGTTGAGTTACGACATTCCTCGCCGGGGCAGGTCGGCGGTTCGTCCACGCCGGCCGACTCCGCAACCTGGGGCTCTTGCAACGAGCCTGCACCCACTCCAAACACAGCCACTACCGCTCCTCTCCGTGATCGAGGCTGCCGTGCTGCGCGGCAGCATCACTCAGGACCAGGCGGACGAACGAGTCGCCTTTCTGGCGAATCGCCAGCGCCTGCTGGAGCAGAAGTCCCCACCGATCATCCATGCGGTTATGGATCAGAGCTGCCCGGCCCGGCCGATCGGCGGACGTGAGGTGATGTTTGAGCAGTTGTCTCACCTGGAGCACCTGGCAGTTCGCCCGAACAACACGGTTCAGATCGCCCCGTTCAGCCTTGGCGAACACCGTCCGTTCACGTTGCCCGTGGCTCTGCTGACACTGCCCGATCACACGGTGGTCGGCTACACCGAATCCCAAGCTCGAGGCTACCTGGAGCGTGCGCGTGAAGCCGTCGCGGCCTGGGAACGAGACTACGATCAGCTACAGGTGGAGTCGTTGTCCAAGGCGCGTCCCTGGCCCCGATCCGCGACGTTCGAAAGGACCTTGAGAATGCATGACTTGGCTGACGCTTCCTGACTCAAGTCCTCCCACAGCGACAACGGCGGTTCCTGCGTCGAAGCAGCCCCGGGCTTCCCCGGCGCAGTCCCCGTCCGCGACTCCAAGGACCCCGAAGGCCCGGCCCTGATCTTCTCCATCGAAGCCTTCGCCGTCTTCGTCGCAGGCGTCAGGAACGGCGAGTTCGGCGAGGTCTGACCGCCCGCCCGAACCCGAGGACCCTCGAACGGCCAGAACGTGGTCACCGGCATCAGCGAGCTCTACCACCCCTAGCTAGAGCCGGTACCGTGCGAGGTCCGGCGCCCTACCCCTCGCGCCGGCCCTGGCGCTGCTTCGGGACGGTGCCACGGTCACGTTCGCGGGACGGCAGTCACAGCTCGCGGAACAGCCCCGGCTCGTGCACCAGCCACTCGAACGGCCCCTGTTGCAGGATCGCGCCCAGCTCGAGCACCACGATCCGATCGGCCACCGCCCACCCTCGCCGCCGCCTCCTCGCGCAGCATTCCGATATATCTAAACGATCGACATATCTCAATCGATGACCTATGGTCTCCCCATGGCAGACCGTCAACTCCAAGAGCCGACACGCCTCGTGCTCACCGCACTGGCCGACGCCCCCCGGCACGGCTACGCGATCATCCAGGAAGTCCTGGCCATCTCCGGAGGCCGGACCAAGCTGCTCACCGGCACCCTCTACACGGCCCTGGACCGCCTGCTCCAGCAGGGCCTCATCCGGATCGACCACGAGGAGGTCGTGGACGGACGCCTGCGCCGCAGCTTCACTCTGACCGAGCAGGGTCGCAGCGTCCTCGGCGAGGAGACCGAGCGCCTGCGCGCGGGCGTGGCCGAGGCCGACCGCCGGCTCGCGCTCGGCCGACTCCAGCTGCACGGGGGGACGGCGTGAGCGACCCGACCGCGGTGACGACCACGAGCACGGCCACGCCTGCGACCACGCCCGTGGCCGGCACTCGCCCGCTCCCCGCGAGGCTCCCACTACGCGCCCTCTACCCCGCCAAGTACCGTGCCGCACACGGTGACGAGATCACCGCCGTGTTCGCCGAAGTCGTCCAGGATGCCGAGCTCGGCACCGGGCTGCGCGAGTGGGCCGCGCTCGCCGCGCACGCCCTGCGGCTGCGCACCCGCCTCAGCTCGGCCGACCCCGTCGGCCGGATCGCCGCCGGCGCCGCGCCGTTCGTCCTCGCGGGCGGCGCCGGCCTGAGTGCGGTCCACCTGCTGCTCGGGTTCATCCACCCCGACTTCCCCTACGGCTGGGGGAACCCCGTCCGGGCCGCCGCGGGCCTGCTGCAGACCGGTCCCTGGCTCCTGGCTCTGCTCTGCGCCGGTCTCGGCCGCTGGTCGGCGGCTCGCGCTCTGGTCGTGGTGGGCACCCTCGGGCGGCTCGCGATCGTGCTGGCGTTCCATCACGTCCACTCCGGGCCGGCGTGGGCGCAGTACCACGGCCTCCTCGGCTTCTGGACCACCCTCGGCGCACTGCTGCTCGTCGCCCCACCGGACGGCGTCGACCTGTCCCGGCGCGGCCGCAGCGGAGTCGCGCTCGCCGCCATTGCCGTCGCCGTGCCGCTCTGCACGCTCCTGGTCCTGTGGCAGGTCCCGCGGCCCTCCCGCCCGGACGCGTTCTTCGACCTGGCCTTCTCGCCGACCCTCGAACGCCTGACGGACGACTCCAGCCATTGGCCCGCTGCGGTGCTGAGCCTCGCCCTCCTCCTCCACCTCGGTGCCCGGCGCCCCGACCGTCTGCGCGCCGCCGGCATCGCGCTGGCGGCGCTCCCCTGGACGGTCCTGGTCAGCCCGCCGTTCTCCGAGCAGCCCGCGTTCGACAGCCGCGAGCTACTGCACAACACCGTGGTCGTCCTCGGCCTGCTCGGCGGCGCCACGCTCCTGGCCGCCGTCAGCCGCACCTACTGGCGCACCCGCCCCGTCGAACCCGCCGGTCTGGTGTGACAACCCACCTCCCCGGCTGACCCTCCGGCCCCGCTCTCCCGCCACCTCAGGCGCCCACTTCGTGGGCGCCTGAGGTGTATCCGGCCGCCGCAGCGCCGCCATCTGCGGTGCAACCGACGGCGCGGCCGGTCGGGCCCGACGGCCGTCGCCCCCACTGCATGAATTGACCATCGACATATGTTGATCGATGACTTATTGTCTTCAGGTGACGGCCAGTCAGCCATGCGGGCTGACAGACCTCGCGCTCGCCACTCGGCCGCCCCCGCACGCGCCGGAAACGGTTCGCCGTCAGGCCCACCGGCCCAGTGCGCCCGACCGAGCGGGCCGCCCCCACTCGCCCGGATCCGCCGATCCGAACACCCCGACACCCCGTCAGGCAACCCGAAACACCCCACGCGCAACCTCCGTTCCCGCATCCCGTGAAAGGACTGCCGTGCATCACCGCACTTCCAGGCCCAAGGCGCTCGGCCTCGGCCTGACCACCTTCCTGGCCCTGGCCCTCGTCGCCCCTCCCGCCCTGGCCGCGGCATCCGCCCCGGCGGCCGACGCCGACCCGGTCCCCGGCCTGGTGGCCGGTGAGGACACCGCCACCCCGCAGCTGGTCACCGGCCTGGCCGAAGCGGCCCCCGGCAACCCGGCCGACGCCGCCCGGGCCCACCTCGCGGCCCACCGGGACCGGTACCGGGTCGACCCCGGACAGCTGACCGCGATCGCCACCGACCGCACCGACGATGGCGGACACACCGTCAGGTTCCAGCAGGACCGGGGCGGCATACCGGTGCTCGGCGCGCAGTACCTGGTCCACCTCACCGGCGACGGCGCCCAGCAGCGCGTCGAGTCGGTCGGCGGCAAGTACTTCACCGGCCTCACCGCGCCGACCAGGCCCACCATCCCGGCCGAGACACTGCGCAACCTGGCGCTCAGCTCGATCGAGGACGAGCACGCCCGGGCCGGGGCCAGCGCCGAGGACCGCGGCCTGGTGATCCTGCCCGGCGGCACAGGCCGGCTGGCCCAGCACTTCACCGTGCACAGCACCACCCCGGCCGCCGGCGGCCGACTCGTCCGCGAGGTCTACGTGGACGCCACCGTCGGCGCGATCGCCCTCGCAGGCGCCGCCGCCCCGTACACGGTCGGGGCGGACACCGGCACCGGCCCCACCACCCCGAGCGACACCGGTATCGAACCCGCCACCGGCACCGCCCCGGACGCCTTCGGCCACTCCACCAAGGTGAACATCGGCCGTCTGCCGGACGGGAGTTACCAGCTCACCGACCTCACCCGTCCCGCTGCCATCACCACCTACGACGCGGCCGGACGGGACTGGGGCGACTTCCAGGGCAGGATCCCCGCCGACAGCCACCCGGTCCGCTCCCCGAGCCCGGACTTCCCGGCCGCCACCGGCAGCAGCGGCGCCACCGACGCCCAGCTCGACGCCGCCATCGTGTACGACTTCTACCACGACCGGCTCGGCCGCAACGGCCTGGACGGCAAGGACGGCCCGATCACCTCCGTGGTCGACGTGACCGACGGCGGCGACCCGTTCCCGAACGCCTACTGGGACGGGCAGAAGATGGTCTACGGCGGTGGCGGCCCCCAGTACAACCCGTTCTCCGTGGCACTCGACGTGGCCGGGCACGAGATGACCCACGGCGTCATCCAGCACACCGCCAACCTGGTCGGCTTCGGCCAGGCCGGCGCGATGAACGAGGCACTGGCCGACTACTTCGGCAACGCCATCGAGGTGACCGCCCGCGGCATGTCGATGAACGACCCGAAGGCCGCCCTGCTCGGCGAGAGCCGGTGCCGCACCGGCACCCCGGAGGCCTGCGCCCAGCGCCGGTTGGACGACCACCGCACCACCGTGAACGACTACCTCGGCGCAGGGATCGGGCTCGACAGCGGCGGGGCGCACCTCAACTCCACCATCTTCTCCGGTGCGTTGTGGGACATCCGGCGCACCCTCGACCCGCTCACCGCCGACCGGCTGGTCTACCGCGCGCTCGCCGACTACCTGACCCCGATGGACGACTTCGTGGACGGGCGCAACGCGGTGCTCGCCGCCGGCCGGGCGCTCCACCTCAGCCGCGCCCAACTCCGAGCCGTGGCAGGCGCGTTCGATGCGCACGGGATCCAGGCCGGCTGGCAGCACCGGCTCGGCATGGACAGCCGCACGCTGCTGAGCGACGCCTCCGCCCCGTCTGCGCCGGCTGTCGCCGACGGCCACTGGGTGATGGCCGACGCCGACCCGACCGGCAAGGCCCAGCCCGCCCTGTACACCGGCTCCACCACCGGCCGCGGCGCCCCCACCCGGCTCAGCCCGGACGACGGCCGCGTGCACGGCTGGGCCGCCACCGACGGCACCTCCGCCGCCTGGCTGGCCGTCGGCACCGACGCCCAGGGCAGGTGGGGGATGGAGGTGCTGACCCGCTCGCTGGCCGGCGGCCCGATCCGCAGCCTGTTCAACTCCACGGGTACCACCCGGGAGCCCGGTGAGGTCGCGATCTCCGGCAACGACATCGCCTTCAAGGTGACGGACTCCGCCACCGGCCGGACCCGGATCCACCTCTCGCACGGCGGCGGCCCGGCGGTGGAACTCCCGCTGTCCGACGGCCACCGGATGTCCGGCCTCACCCTCAAGGACGGCAACCTCGGCTGGACCGAGTCCTGGGCCTCCGGGCAGGATTACGTCGACGCGGCGACCGTCTACTCGATCCCCGCCGGCAAGGTCACCGCCCAGTACGTGGCGGACGCACCGGGTGGCAGCAGCCCCGACGCGATCACCTCCACCCTGCTCGCGGGCGGCCGCCTGCTCTGGGTGGAGACGCCCGGCGACCGTACCAAGCGCAGCTCGGTCCGCTCCGGTGCCCTGGACGGCTCCGGCGTCACCGACGTGCTGCCCGGCACCTCCCCGGACGCCCCGCCCGCGGGCACCGCCGTCACCATCACGGCCTCCGACCTGGCCGTCACCTACGGGGGCGAGAGCCGCAAGCCCGCCGACGGCTGGACCAATGCCGCGCTTCCCAAGCTCTGGCAGCTCCCGATCACCGGCGGCACCCCCGAGCGCGTCTCCTGCAACCGCGGCGGCCAGTACCAGGCCGCAGCCGACCAGGGCACCCGGGTCCTCTGGCTGGACGCCACCCCCGGCCGCACCGACCTGGTCACCCGCGACCGCCCCGCCGCCGGCTGCTGACCCGCGCTCGCTCAGCGCACGAGGAGGGGCCGGGCGTGCACACCGCTCGCCCGGCCCGCTTCGACCTCAGGCCGTGACGGCCGCCTCCAGCTGCTCGGCGCTGTCGGTGCGCTCCCAGGTGAGGTCCGGCAGCTCGCGGCCGAAGTGGCCGTACGCCGGAGCCGTACGGGCAGCCCGCGCGCAACCACCACAGGTCAGGCACCCCGGTGGATACCGCCTCCGCCGAGGGCAGCACGAAGTGCGACCAGGGCTGCCGGTGGACGTCAGAAGAAGGTCCGCACCAGGTCGACCACGCGCGGGAGTTCGGCGTCGGCGTCGTCGAGCACCGGGATCATCGTCCACTTGTCGAAGACGGTGCAGGGGTGGGAGAGGCCGAGCCGGACGATGTCGCCGACCTGGACGTCGGTGTCCCGCAGGAAGGCGTGCTGGTCGTTGAGCGCGGTGATCCGTCCGCCCGCCAGCCGGCCGCCGCCGCGGACGAGCTGGGGCTCGGGCAAGTCGTAGTCGTAGGAGAGGTCGCGCTTGCCGCCGTCGAGCAGGGCGAGGCCCGGCTCGGGGCGGGAGACGGCCCTGGTCCAGGCGTGCAGGGCGGAGCGGAACGGCCGCTCCGAGTGGGCCCGGGCGAGCGGGGAGATGCCCCGGTAGAAGCCGTCGTCGTGGGCCAGGTAGGCACCGGAGCGCAGCACCACCCGGGTGCGCGAGTCGCCGAGCGGGGCGAGGAGTTCGGTGACGGTGTCGAAGTAGGCGCTGCCGCCCGCGGTGACCCAGACCTCGTCGGCCTGGTCGAAGAGCCCCTCGGCGTCCAGGAGCCGGTACAGCTCGGCCAGGTCGGCCACCCAGCCGGCGACCGCGGCGAGGGAGTCGGCGGTGGCGTCGTGGGCGATGGCGCCCTCGTACCCGCTGACACCGGCCAGCCGCAGGCCGGGCGCGGCGTGCACGGCCCGGGCGACGGCCTGGGCCTCGGCAACGGTGCGGCAGCCGGTGCGGGCGCCGGGCGAGCCGAGTTCGACGCAGACGTCCACGGGAGCCGGGGCGCCGCGCAGTGCGGTGTCCATCAGCTCGACCGAGCGGACGGAGTCCACCCAGGAGGCGAAGCGGAACTCCGGGTCGGCGGCGAGGTCCGCGGACAGGCGGCGCAGCCCGGCGGGGTCGAGCAGGGTGTTGGCGAGGTGGATCCGGCGCAGGCCGAAGGCGCGGGCGACGTTGACCTGGGGCAGGTTGGCGAGGGTGATGGCGGTGGCCCCGGCGTCGAGCTGGCGCTGCCAGAGGACGGGAGCCATGGTGGTCTTGCCGTGCGGGGCGAGGTCGACGCCGGCCTTGGCGCACCACTCGGCCATGGTGGCCAGGTTGTGGTCGAGGGCGCCCGCGTCGAGGGTGACCAGGGGGGTGGCGAGGTCGTCCAGGGTGGGGCCGGTGGCCAGGTACTCGGCGACGGTCGCGCCCCAGGCCGCGGCGGGGACGGCCTTGAACCGCCAGTCGAGCCGCTCCTCGGCGAGCGCCGCCACCCGGGTGCGGTCGATGACCTGTGGGATCTGCACCATAGCCGTTGTCCTCCGAATTCGGCGCTGCACAATACGCAAAATTCCTCGCATAATATGCCTTTACTGATCTGACCTCAGCCCTGGACCGAGGTCAAGGCACTCTCCGAGGAGCACCCAGGTGACACCGCCCGCCGCCGTCTGCCTCGGCGAGTCGATGGCCGCCCTCCTCCCCGACCGCCCGGGACCACTGGAGCGGGCGGAGAGCTTCCACCCCGGCTTCGGCGGCCCCGAGTCCGACGTCGCGTGCACCCTGGCCGCGCTCGGCGTCCCGGCCGCCTGGATCAGCCGGGTCGGCGCGGACGGCTTCGGCCGGCAGCTGGTCCGGCGGATCGCCGCGCACGGCGTGGACACCTCGGCGGTCGGCTACGACGAGTCCCGCCCCACCGGCCTGTACCTCAAGGAGACCGGCTCCGGCCAGGAGCACCCGTACGACCTCGGGGCGGGCCGCACCCGGCTGCACTACTACCGGCGCGGCTCGGCCGCCTCCGCGATGGGCCCCGAGCTGCTGGCAGAGCCGGCCGCCGCCGCCCTGCTGGCCGCCGCACCGCTGATCCATCTGACCGGCGTGACGCCGGCGCTCTCCGACAGCTGCCACCGCCTGGTGCGCACCCTGCTGGCCGTCCCGGACAAGCTGGTCAGCTTCGACCTCAACTGGCGCCCCGCGCTCTGGGCCGGGCGGGACCGGCAGGCGCTGCGCTTCCTGATGAACGCCTCGGGCATCGTGCTGCTCGGCGCCGACGAGGCGCGCGAGGTGCTCGGCACCGACGACCCGGCCGCACTGCGCAAGCTGCTCCCCCGTCCGACCGTCCTGGTGCTGAAGGACGAGACGCACCGCGCCACCTCGATCGCCCGGGACGGCTCGACCGTCTGTGAACCCGCCCTCCGGGTGGCCCCGGTGGAGCCGACCGGAGCGGGCGGCGCCTTCGCTGCGGGCTATCTGGCAGGCACACTGAGGAACTTGACCGAGCCCCAACGCCTGCGGCTCGGACACCTCGCGGCGGCGGCCGCCCTCACCACCCGTGGCGAGCTCGGCGAGCTGCCGCCCGCCGCCCTGATCGAGCGGCTGCTCGCGGCGGACGAGGCGGGCTGGGCCGCGACCACCGTGGACGGCGCGGGCTTCCACCCGGCGGCCGTCGGCTGAACCGCCCTCAGGCCGACCGGCCACGAGGAATGTCGGTATCAGGGTGACCGCCCCGGGCTGACGCATGCTTGGGCCATGTCCGTTTTCAACCTGAGCAGTGCTTTCATCACGTTCTTCGCCGTGGTGGGCCCGCCGAAGGTCCTGTTGACCTTCGCCCACCTCGCCCGGAAACGCACCGGGGCCGAACTGCGCCGACTGGTCCTGGCGAGCACCGTGCTGGCCGCGCTGGTCGGCGTCACCCTGGCGTACGCGGCGGACTTCCTCACCACCTTCTTCCACATCAGCGACCAGTCGCTGCTGCTGGCAGGCGGGGTGATCTTCTTCATCTATGCCGTCGCCCTGGTGCTGGGCATGCACCTCGTCGGCGGGGAGACGGCGGGGGCCGAGTGGGACAACCCGCTCGCCGAGGGGCTGCGCGAGCTGCTGCTGCCGTACATCGCCAGCCCGCTGGCGGTCACCGCCGTGATGGTCGAGTCGCTGCAGAGGGACACCTGGTCGTGGCACAGCACCATCGCCGGGGCCTATCTCGCGGTGGTGCTGATCAACTGCTTCTCCGTACTGGCCCTCTCCAGCGTGCTGCACCGCAGCCACCAGACCTCGCTCCAGGTGCTGTCCCGGCTGCTCGGACTCCTGCTGGCCGCCGTGGGAGTGGAGTTGTTCCTGGCCGGTCTGGAGAGCCTCGGCGCCCACTTCCCGCACCACTGACGGTCGTTGACCGCAAGGTCAGGGGAGCTCGACCGGGCGCCAGGGGACCGGGGTGGAGAGGATCATCGAGCTGGACGGCTGCCCGTAGACCGCCAGGCGGTCGATCAGCTGCTCGAAGTCGGCCATGCTCCGGGCCGCCACCAGCAGGACGCAGCAGGCCCCGCCGGTGACCCGGTGCAGCTGGAGCACCTCCGGCCAGCGGGCGACCTCGGGATCGCGCAGCACACAGCGCCGGCCGTAACACTGCATCTGCACCAGCGCGGTGACGGTCAGTCCGGCCGCGTCGAGGTCGATGTGCGCGTGATAGCCGCTGATCACCCCGTCCGCCTCCAGTCGCCGGACCCGCTCGGCGACGGCCGGCGGGGAGAGCTTGACCCGGCGGGACAGCTCATTGAAGGAGAGCCGGGCGTCGCCCTGCAACTCGGCGATCAAAAGACGGTCGACGGCGTCCACGGCTGCTCCCGGAGTGAGGGTTTCGTTCCATAAGGTCTGATCGGGCCAACAGGTTCCGAACGTAAACCGGTTTCGCCGATCCGGTGTGCACTGCCCATTCAAAGGCCACTGCGGCCGCCGCACAATGGTGTCGCGGGAGATCAGCAGCCGATGGCTCGGCGGTGACCGCGGCAACCCGCGCGTCCAGGAGGAACCGGCATGGTCCAGAACGGCATCACCACCCCGAAACTCTCCTTCCGCCCGGCCGAGGACGTGGTCCACGGCACCCCGTACGCCCAGTACGCCCGGCTGGAGACCCTGCACAGCCTGCAGCACCCGCGCAGCGCCGAGGACGCCGAGCTGTCGTTCATCATCGCCACCCAGGTGATGGAGCTGCTCTTCGACCTGCTCCGGCACGAGTGGACGGCGGCCCAGCGGTCGCTGCGCGGGGACGACGTGCCGGCCGCGCTCGCCGCCCTCCGGCGCGGCACCCACGTCCAGGACGTGCTGATCTCCTCCTGGGACCTGCTGGCGACCATGACCCCGCGGGAGTTCGGCGCCTTCCGGCCGCTGCTCGGCGAGGCCTCCGGCTTCCAGTCCTCGGCCTTCCTGCGGCTGGAGTTCCTGCTCGGCAACAAGAGCGAGTCGCTGCTGCGGATGTACGAGTCCGACCCCGCCGTGCACACCGAGCTCACCGCCGCCCTGCACGCGCCCGGCCTGTACGACGACGTACTGGCCCTGCTGTCGCGGCGCGGACTCGCCGTGGCGCACCGGCCAGGCACCGCCCGCTACCGGCCCGCCCCGGAGGTCGAGACGGCCTGGCGGCAGGTGTACACCGAGCCCGGGCACGCGGAGCTGGCCCGGCTCGGCGAGGCGCTGCTCGACACCGCCGAACGGGTGACGCGCTGGCGCCAGCGGCACCTGTCCGCCGTCAAGCGCGCCATGGGCGCCAAGCCCGGCACTGGCGGCTCCAGCGGCCTGGCCTGGCTGAAGCAGTCCGCCGACCAGGACGTCTTCCCCGAGCTCTGGACCGTCCGCGACCAGCTCTGAACGGGCGCGCATCCGGGGTGCGCCCTCCCGTGCTGCGGCCCGTGCCGCTTCGGTGCGTGCCGCCACGGCCCGTACCACTACGACGTGAACGCGCTCTCCAGACCGTCGAGCCGCAGCGGCGTACCGGGGAGGATCGCGGTGCGGTCCGCGACGTCCACTATCCGCACCGCGATCCGGTGCACCGCCATCTCGTACTGCTGCCGGTACTTGCGCAGGCTCGCCAGCCCGTACAGTCCCTCCTCGACGTAGGACGAGCCGAGCCCGCTCTGCACGTACTGCAGTCTGGCCGCCACCGGCGGGAGTTCGGCCAGCGGCACCGGCGACCAGAGCACCGGCACGATCCCGCTGGCCCACCCGGTCGCCCGCCCCCGCCGCTCGAAGGCCGTCCACTCCCTCCCGCACCGCTCGGACCGGAAGTAGCTCCGCGAGTACAGCGGCACCAGCACCCGGCAGCTGGCCAGCGCCTCGGACACCCCCCGGTCCGCCTCCGGATCGGCCGGGTCCAGCCGGTCCATGAAGCCGGCGGGCACCGCGCCCGGCAGTGCGGTCAGCTGCAGTACCTCCTCGGTCAGATCGGCGAACAGCTGCTCCACCAGCGGCTGCGGGCGCTCGGTCACCGGGTAGCTCAGGAAGAAGTACGGCTGCGCGGGCCCCGGCGGCTCCGCGTCCCACGCCGTCTCCTGGCGGAAGTTGCGCGAGTGCGAGGCGGCGTTCGGCCGACGGGTCGGCACGCTCTGCGAGGAGCGCGGCGAGGGCCGCCCCGTCTCCCCGGTGACGGCCGGGTTGCGGGAGAACAGGAAGGGCCGGTCCCCCCAGGAGAAGATCCGCGACTGGGCGAGGTCCACCTCGCGGATGCCCCGCTCGTGCACCTCGCGGATCAACTGACCAACCGTCAACTCCGCAGGGGATCCCGGGCTTCCGTCCCGCAGCACCCGGGCGAGCCGACTGGCGTAGGAGCGCGCCGACGGCTGCCGCATGCTCACCACCACGTGCGTGTCGGAGGAGTCCTCCATGATCGCGGGCTCGTCGGGCAGCACCTCCTGCCAGCCGTCGATGACCAGCAGCCGACTGCGGGCCCGCGCCGCCGCCATGGTCTCCAGCATCGCCACGCAGTCCACCGACCTGGCCGCGGGGCCCAGCGTCAGCCGCTCGACCGGCGGCCCGGCCGCCTCCCCGCCGACGTAGACCACCAGGACGTCCTCCGCCTCGGCGACGGCGGACCGCAGTGCGCGCTGGAAGGCGACCGGGTCGTCCACGCCGGCCCAGACGCGTTCCGGGGCGAGTCCGACCAGGGCCCGGCTGGAGAGCGCGGCGGCGAGGCCGGTGACGTCGCCGCTGGCGCGGAACTCGTGCTCGGCGAGCGGCTCGGCCGTCGAGGCTCGCGAGGTGGTGAGCAGCAGCACGGCCCGGGACCGCTCGGGGTCGGGCAGGCCGGGCGGGGCCTGCGGCACCGGGACCGGCCGCCGGTCCGGCTGCGGCACCTGCTGGAGCACGGGTGCGGTCGGGCCGTCCAGCAGCCGCAGCGCGGCGGGACTGATCAGGGCGAAGGCGCGGCGTTCCAGCGCCACCGCCGCTCCCCCGCTGTCGGTGGCCGCCAGGGCGGCGAACTCGCCCGGCGCCCGTCCCGCCCGTTCGGCGATCTGCTCGCCGACCCTGGCGAGCAGTCCGACGGCCTGGTGGGTGGTCGAGCGCGGCAGCGTGTTCAGCAGCAACTCCCGCACCCCCGACCGGAATTCGAAGTGGTCTCGGCGGCCATCGCGCTCCTTGAGCAGCCCGCTGACCACCACCTCGGCAAGGTGCTGGGGCTGCGGGCGGGTGAAGCTGGCGCGCTGTAGCAGCCGCATCACGGGCAGGGCGGGGGTGGTGAGTGCAGTGAGCCCGGCCAGGGTGAAGGCCTCCCGGGAGGCCACCGAGCGGAAACGCAGGACCAGTTCCTCCGGGCCGAGTTCGTGCGGTTCGGGCAGCGGTTCGACGTCGTCGGCGTACTCGGCCGGGGCGGGGCCGACCAGCAGCGCCGAGCCGACCACCTGGCCGCCGGCCGGACTGCCCACCAGGCGGGCCCAGTTGGCGATCCAGCCGGCGTTCGGTTCCAGGACGGGCAGCGGCAGCTCACCTGGCCCGGGCGGCAGCTCGCTGAACGGCGCGAAGCCGTACGCCGAGTTGGGGACCCCCGCCTCGGGTGCGGACAGCAGGCCGACCTCGGGCGGCAGCGCGGCCAGCTGCCACAGCCGCTCGGGCAGCGGCTGCACCACGGCGACCGGGGCCCGGCGGGCCAGCGTGTGCAGGGTCCGGTACCAGTGGTTGCCGGCCGCGCCGGGCCGCCACTGCGGGCCCATGCAGTCGCTGAGCACCAGCACCACCGTGCGGGCGTCGGCCATCGGGCGGGTCGCCAGCCGTCCGCTCGCGTCGAGGCGGGTCCGCACCACCTGGCGGAAGGCGCCGGTCTGCACCAGCAGGGTGTGCAGTTCCTGGAGCAGCGGGCGCCAGAGCGCCATGGTGGGGCCGCAGTCGAAGACCAGGTGCAGGTCGAGCCAGCGCTCGGTGCTGGGCCGCAGCACCGGCAGTACCGGGCGCCGGCCCTGCGCGCACCCCGTCCCGTGCGCCAGGCGGTCCGCGGTGGCCGCGTCGGCCAACCGGTTGGCGGTGGCGTCCTCGTCCAGTTGGACGTGCCGGGGGTCGGGAACCCGCCGTTTGAGCGGGCGCAGCGCCCGCTGCAGGGTGAGCGGGCGGGCCAGCATCGGCACGCTCGGGGTGGGGACGGCCGCGACGGCGGCCACCGCGTCCTCCGGATCGCCGGAGGCCAGGTGCAGGGCGGTGCGGACGCTCTGCCCGGCGCCGGCCGCGGTGCCGGTGCTGCGGCCGGCCGTCCGGTTCGGGTCGACCAGGCGGTCCTGGCGGCGGGCGCCCGGCCCCCCGGCACCACCGCCCGTCTCCTGGCCCGCGTCGCCCTCGCGGCCGCGGGCGGCGAGCCAGAGCAGTTCGGCGAGTTCCACCGGCCCCGGATCGGCCAGTCCGAGCTCGGTGAGCAGGGCGGCGAGCTGGTCGAGCGGTCCGGCGGTGCCCGGCGCCTGGTCAGAAGACATCGTCGTCCTGGCCTCTGCTGAGGTACGGCATCACCTGGGCGGCCAGGGCCGCCCGGTCGGCGGCCTCGGCGAGTTCGGGGCGGGAGGTCAGGTAGATCGCGTTGAGCAGCTGGTCGGTGGCGAGTTCGCCGTCCTCCCGGCGGCCCAGGAAGACCTCGACGATCTCGCCGACCAGCCGGGCGTCGGCCTCGGGCAGATGGGCCTTGACGATCTCCTCCAGCTCGGCGCCTTCGGGACGGCGCAGCTCCAGCACCACGCAGCGGCGCAGGAAGGCCGCCGGGAACTCGCGTTCGGCATTGCTGGTCAGCACGGTGAACGGGAAGGCCCGGCAGCGCACCCGGCCGCCGCTGATCGGCGCCCGGTGGCAGCCGTCGGCGGTGAGCACCTGGGCCTCGGGCTGCTGCGGTGCGGCGCGGACGAGTTCGTCGATCTCGTACTGGCCGTCCTCCAGCACGTGCAGCAGGTCGTTGGGCAGGTCGAGGTCGCCCTTGTCGATCTCGTCGATGAGCAGCACCCGGGGCCGCCGGTACGGGAGCAGGGCGGTGCCGAGCGGGCCGAGGCGCAGGTGCTCGTCGAGGGCCGCGCCGTACGTCCGGGGCCCGGCCTGGTTGGCGGCGTAGAGGCGGGAGAGCGGGTCGTACTGGTAGAGGCCGTCGCGCAGGGTGGAGCGGCTGGTGATGTTCCAGCGGAGCACCGGGCCGAGGCCCAGCTCGCGGGCGACGGCGTACGGGAGGCTGGACTTGCCGCTGCCGGGCGGACCGGTGACCAGCAGCGGGCGGCGCAGGTAGAGGGCCGCGTTGACGAGCTCGACGGTCTCGGGGGTCGGCCGGAAGGTGCCCGCCCGGTGGCCCGCGGTGGTGGCCCAGCGCTGGTCCGCGCCGTCCGCCCGACCGACCGGACCGTCCAGCGGCGGTCCGCCGTCGAAGGCGCGCCAGGGCGGCGGCGGGGGGAGTTCGGCGAGCGCGTCGTGGGGCTCCTCGACGCCCCGGTAGATCGGCTTGAGCGGCATGCTGCGGCCCTCTCGTGCTAGTCGCTCGGGTGGCGGGGTGGTTGGGCGGTCGGGGCGACCCCGTAGGGTCGGTGCGGGCTCGGCACGACCTGCGGGTCCTCCCAGAGCAGCACGAGCCCGGCCGACCAGTGCGCGCCCGGGTCCTCGCCCTCCTCCGCCTGGTGGCGCAACTCCCTCACCCGGCGCGGCAGGTCGTCCAGCTGGAGATCGGCCAGCTCGACTGCAAGTCTGTCAAGGAACCGCCTGTTCCGGCAGGTCTCGACGTAGGTGTGGTCGGTGGTACAGGTGTGTTGGGTCCACATGACGGCGGGCGCACCGGCCTTGAGCGCCGCCGCGAGCAACGGTTCGTACGGGGTGCCCTTGGGCGGGCCGGGCAGGACGGGCAGGTCCGCGCGCGCCACCGGACGCAGCCGCTGGTAGAGCCGTTTGCTGTCCGGGACGGCGTGGCACGGGATCGGGTACAGGGCGGCGCTGTGGTCCTCCCGCATCCGGGCCCACTTCATCTCCAGGTGGCGCCGGTCGGCGGCGTTGGCCCGGCGCAGCTGGTCCACCACCACGACCGCGTGGTCGGCGCCGAGCGGACCGAAGTCCTTGCGCCTGGCCCAGCTGTGCACGGGCTGGGTGATCCACTTCCGGGGCAGCGCGAAGATGATCAATTCGGCGCCGTCCGGCTCCAGTTGGCCGATCTCCTCCTCGAGCCGCTCGCGGACGAAACCCGGCAGCATCGAGCTCAGCATGGTCCGCGAGTGCGGCTCGCCGAGCACACCGTCGCGGATGGCGGAGATCGACACATGGAACATCCTGGTCCCGGCACCGCTCGGCTGGATGTCCACCAGGATCGGGCGCCAGCACTCCCGGCGCGGGGCGGCGCGCACCGGCTCCCCTGGCGCGGGGACGGTGCCGCGGGACGCGCCGGCGTACGGCACACCGGCGGCGAGCCAGCGGGAGAGCCCGGCGCGCAGCCGCTCGTCCTCGGCCGACTCGGCCAGCCGGCCGACGAAGTCCAGCACCGGATGCAGCCGGCCGACCGGCTGCGGAACCTCGGAGAGCAGGTACCAGGCCGCCTCCCAGAGGTTGCGCGGCCGGGTCGGCGGGTCCGGGCAGCCCAGCCGGCCGGCCGCCGCGCGGTACAGCTCCAGCGGGTCGGCCGCCACGTCGGCGTCCGCCAGCAGCAGCCGCAACTCCCTCACCGCGTCCGCCGGTACGGCCGCCCCCGGGAGCCGGTCGGCCACCTCGGGCGCGTACCGGGCGATCGCCTCGTCGGGCAGCATCTGGCCGAGCCGGACCGCCGGGACACCGCCGTGCCGCCGGGCCCGGTCGTCCACGCCTCGCCAGAGGGTGTCCTGCGCCGCCGTCACGATGCCGACCACCTCCCCGGTCCCGGCGAGCACCACCGGGCCGCCGCTGAACCCGGGCGCGAGCGGCATCCCCGTGCCCTCGTGCTCCAGTTGGACCAGCTCGCCGCCGATCCGCAGCGCGCCCCTGGTCAGCCGGACCTCGCTGCTCAACCCGCCGTCGTGCCCCTCGGGGAACCCGTACGCGGCCAACTGCGGCGCGTGCAGCCCGCTCCAGCCGTGCAGCGGCGCGAACCTGGCAGGGGTGGCCGTGTACGGCGAAAGCGCGGCGTCCAGCTCCAGCACCGCCACATCGCCGGTGCCGCCGGACCGTTCCACCCACGGGCCGCGCACGGCGACGGTGGCGCCGATCGGCGGGTGGTCGGGGCGCGCGGCGAGATGGACCCGCGCCCGGACACAGCCCTGCACCACATGGGCGCAGGTGAGCACCCGGCGGTCGGAGATCAGCAGCCCCGCGCCGGTGGTGGCGAACGGGCCCTCGGTGGTGATCCGGGTGAGCCAACTGACGTCCTGCCGGGCCGAGTCGGCGCCGGGGTCGAGCCGACCACCGCGGTCACGCTGAAGCGGCACGCCGTAGGCGGGGGCTTCGGGAACGTCGGGGGCGGGGTCGCGGTACGAGGACTCGCCGCGTGCGGGATCGCCGTAGCCCGCCGGGGCCGGGAGGTGCGTCACCTCCTGGTCCGGCAGGTAGTTGGCCGTCTCGTCGAACATGGTGTCGTCCCGGGTCCGCGGGCCGGCCATCAGGGTTCGTCGCGACCGGCCGGGATTCTCTCCGGCGCCCAGACGAGTTTGACCGTCAGATGGGCGTCGGTGGCGGTCTTGGCGATCAACGCCCCCGCCTCGGCCGAGAGTTTGACCCCGAACGCGATCTCCACCGCGTCCGGCTTCAGACTGCCGTCACGGAACGCCGCGAGCGCCGATTCGGCAGCCACCCGGACACCCGCGAGCGCCTGCTCGAAGGTCGCCGACGCGCGCTCCACCCCGGCGGTGACCGCTGACGAACCACGACCGACCGGCTGCATGCCGTACGGCTCGTCGTCCCCCAGGCCCTCCGTCTCGGCGCCCTCGACGCGCACCACGGCGCCGCCGACCGTCACGAACTCCGCATACTCAGGCACGACTTCCCCCTCAGCCTTCACCTTTGTTCTCCCAGGATGCCCTACCGGGGAGGAATGATTCCTCGACTCGGAGTCTCGAATCGCGCACCGATTCCCGCCGGATCCCCCCGAGCGGGTGACCGACTCATCGGGCCATCGGGCGGCAGGGGGCACTCCGCTGCTCCGCTACTCCTGCGCGGGGTTCGCAACGGCCTGCCCCGGCCAACGCCGGATGACTCCTCCCCGTGGGCCGCCGGTCACCGAGGCGGGTTCCCCGATCAGCGGGCCGCACCTGCCGCGGAGCCGCCACGTCAGCACTGACCGGCCCTTCGAGGGCTTCCGGACCGGAAGCAGCCGCTCACGCGCTGTGCTCGGCCACCCCCGACCACCGGGCGACCGACCACCTGGTGTTAGCGTGCCGAGGGCTCCGTCGACCGGACCCCGCCGGCTGCCCGCCGTCCGTCCGCCGGGCCCGGCCACCGTCCGCGAAGGGTGTCTCCTCCCATGGCCAAGCTCCTGCTGAGCCTGCACGTCCTGGCCGCAGTCCTGTTCATAGGCCCGGTGGCCGTCGCCGTGAGCATGTTCCCGGCCCGCGCCAAGGCCGCCCTGGCCGCCGGCCCCGACCAGGCCTCGGCCGCCGCCTCGGTGAAGCTGCTGCACCGGATCACCCAGGTCTACGCGCTGCTCGGGATCGCCGTGCCGGTGATGGGCGTCGGCACCGCGCAGGTGATGGGCATCATCGGCCAGGCCTGGCTGATCGTCTCCATCGTGCTGACCGCGCTGGCGGCCGGCGCGCTGCTGTTCTTCGTGCTGCCCGCCCAGCAGAACACCATCGACGCGCTCGACGCCGCGCCCGAGAGCGAGGAGCACACCCGGGCGACCGGCGGTCTGCGCCTGCTGCCGATGACCGCCGGGGTGTTCAACCTGCTGTGGGCCGTGGTGACGGTCATGATGGTGATCCGCCCGGGCTCGACCACCGGCGCCTGACCCCCGGCACCACGGCCGTCCCCGCGCGGCGGAAGCCCGCCCGGAGCGCCTGCCGCATCGAAGCCCCCGGCCCGCACCGGGGGCTTCGCCGTTCCCCCGGTCCGGCTCACCTCACGCGGCGAGCTCGTTCACGCGTCCCGGCCAAGGGCCGCCGCCGGAGGCGGTCGTCCCCGGTCAGCGGCTCGCCCTGACGGGCCTCCGCCCGCCGGGTGCGGGTTCGCCGCGCAGTGGTACGCCTGCCCGTTTCACCGCCCGGGCGACGATCGCGGTCTCGACCCGGGAGATCCCGAGTGGGCCGAGCGTCTCGGTGGTGAAGCGGTAGAGCCCGGCGTGGTCCGGGCAGAACACGGTGGCCATCAGGTTGGCCGGCCCGCTGGTGGCGAGCACTCCGTGCACCTGCGGGTGTCCGGCCAGCCGTTCACCGACCTCGGCGAGGCGGCCCGGTGGGACGTCCAGCCAGAGGTTGGCGTCGACCGTCATCCCGAGCAGCCGGGCGTCCACGGTGGCGTGCGTCCGCAGCAGGCCGCCGGCGGCCAGCCGGGCGAGCCGGCGGCGGACGGTCGACTCCGGCGCGCCCACTGCGGCGGCCAGTGCGGCGTGCGACCGCCGCGCGTCCTCGCCGAGTTCCGCGAGCAGCCGCCGGTCCAGCTCGTCCAGCGCGGGCGGCGGGGTGGTCGGCGGCTCCGGTTCCAGCGCGGCGGTCTGATCTGCCGTCAGATATCCGGCCCGCCACCGGCCGGCGTCCGTGAAGACGTGCAGGACGGCGTGTGCGCTCGCCTCCACCACCGAGCCGGTCGCCGGGAGTTGGGCGTGCACCAGGTGGTCGCGCGAGCCCGGGTCGGCCAGCATCACCGCGCTGACCTCGTGCCCACCCAGCATGATGTCGACGAACGGCACGTCCGGACGTGCCGCGAGCGCGTGCGCGATCGCCTCGACCTTGCCGCGGAGCACCCGGACCCGCAGCAGCAGCGCGCCGAGCGCGGCCTCCTCCACCGCGGGCAGCCGCACCACCCGCAGCGCCCCGGTGTGCTGGAGGCGGGCCAGCCTGCGGGTCACCGTACGCGCCGAGACCCCGAGCACCTCGGCGATCCGGCCCGGCTCGGCCCGGCCGTCCACCTGGAGCGCGCAGACCAGCGACCGGTCCAACTCGTCCAGGACCTGATCCGCCATTTCAACCTCCCCCGTGTCTGACTTCCGCCACTGGGGCCGCAGGAAGCGTCCGCAGTCGCTGCCCTCACGGTACTTCTTGTCACGGCCGAGCACGAGAGCCGAGTACGAGAGCCCGGCCGAGAACCGAACCCGAGAACCGAACCCGGGGAGAACCCGCGATGGACGAGATCACCGCCCTGCTGCCCGCCGCCACCGAGGCCGTCGTGGCCGTGGGTGCCCACCTTGTCGAGCGGCACCGCCCGGAGCCCGCAGCCGCCGCGAATCTCGCCGGGGCGATGGCCGTCTTCAACGAACTGGACACCCCGGCCTCGGACTTGCTGCGGGAGCGGCTCACCGGCCTGCGGCCGCAGGCCGGTTGGCTGGCCGACGAGCTGGCCACCTCCATCCCGGTCAACGGTGAGTGGTGGAGCTGCGACGCCACCGACGGTGCGATCCAGTACCTGTGCGGACTGTCCCAGTGGGCGGTCACCGCGACGCTCATCCGGGACGGCGAGCCGGTGCTCGCCGTTGTGCACTCGCCGGTCCAGGGCTTCACCTACACCGCGGCCCTCGGCGGCGGCACCCGGCTGAACGGGCGGACGGTCCGGCCGCAGGTGCGCGAGCTGTCGGCGGCGGTCGCCACCACCAGCCAGCCGCCGACCGTCGCCGAGGACCCGGTCGCGCTGCGCCGGGCGGGCGAGTCGCTGTCGGCCCTGCTGCCCCGGGTGCTGGCGGTCCGCAACCTCGGTCCGACCAGCCTCCAGATCTCCCAGGTCGCCTCCGGCCATCTCAGCCTCTTCTGGCAGTACGGCGCGGACCCGGTCAACCTGCTGCCCGGCGCACTGATCGCCCGCGAGGCCGGCGCCCGGGTCACCACCACCGGCGGCACGCCCTGGACTCCCGCCGCCGACGGCTTCCTCGCCGCCGCCCCCTCCCTGCACTCCGACGCCGTCGCCGTGCTCGGTCAGGTCTCCTGATCCGGTGCGCGGCGCACCCGGCTACCTCTCACTGGTCCGACGTGCCCCCGACCGGCCCGTCCTCGCCCGCCACCCCGAACAGCGCCGCCGCGTTCCGGTAGCGGACCGCCCGCAGAACCGCCGGACCTCCGCCACCTCGGTCATGTCACGGGGCTCACGCGTGCCGCGCGCGGGCAAGGATCGCCTCGGTGTCCAGCCCCGTCGGCAGGGTGCCGTACGCACCGCCGTGGTCCCCGCCGAGCCGCGAGGCGCAGAACGCCTCGGCCACGGCCGGATCGCCGTGGCGGACCAGCAGCGAACCCTGGAGGACCAGCGCCATGAGTTCGACCACACGCCTGGTCCGGTACTCGACCTCGCTCAGGTCGCCCAGCTGCTTGCGCAGTTCGCCGACGGCCGCGTCGAGCCGCCGGTCCGCTCCCGCCGCCGCCTCGACCTCACCCAGGAAGGCCTCCACGGTGGCCGGCCTGCGGGCCATCGCGCGCAGCACGTCGAGCGCGGCGACGTTGCCCGAGCCCTCCCAGATGGAGACCAGCGGGGCCTCCCGGTAGAGCCGGGGCATGCCCGACTCCTCGACGTACCCGTTGCCGCCGAAGCACTCCAGCGCCTCCGCCGCGTGCCCCGGACCTCGCTTGCAGACCCAGTACTTGGTCACGGCCAGCCCCAACCGCCGTACCAGTGACTCCTGTTCGTCACCCGCGAGGCTCAGGTCGGTGGCGTTCGCCAGCCGCAGGGCGGCGGTGGTCGCCGCCTCGGACTCCACCACCAGGTCGGCCAGCACGTTGCGCATCAGCGGCTGGTCGACCAGCGCCTTGCCGAACGCCCGCCGGTGGGTGGCGTGGTGGAGTGCCCGCACGGCGCCCAGCCGCATCGCGGAGGCGGCGCCGAGGGTGCAGTCGAGCCTGGTCATGTTGACCATCTCGATGATGGCGGGCACCCCGCGCCCCTCCTCGCCGACCAGCCAGCCGACCGCGCCGTCGTACTCGATCTCGGCGGAGGCATTGGAGCGGTTGCCCAGCTTGTCCTTGAGTCGCTGCAGCAGGATCCGGTTCCGGCTGCCGTCGGGCAGGACGCGCGGCAGCATGAAGCAGCTCAGCCCGCCGGGCGCCTGGGCGAGGGTGAGGAAGAGGTCGGACATCGGCGCCGAGGTGAACCACTTGTGCCCGGTCAGCCGGTAGCTGCCGTCCGCCTGCGGCACAGCGCTGGTGGTGTTGGCACGGACGTCGGAGCCGCCCTGCTTCTCGGTCATCGACATGCCGGCGATCAGTCCGCGCTTGCCGCTCGGCTCCCGCAACCCGAAGTCGTACTCGGGCGCCGCCAGCAGCGCCTCCAGCCGGTCGCCGAGTTCGGGCGTCTGCCGCAGCGCGGGGACGGCGGCGTAGGTCATCGAGATCGGGCAGGTGTGGCCGGCCTCGACCTGGCCCCAGACGTAGAACTTCGCGGCCCGCGCGGTGTGCGCGCCCGGCCGGTCGTCGCGCCAGGGCGCGGCATGCAGACCGTGCGAGACCGCGACCCGCATCAGCTCGTGCCAGGCGGGGTGGAACTCGACCTCGTCGATCCGGTGGCCGTAGCGGTCGTGGGTGCGCAGCACCGGTTCGTACTCGTTGGCCAGCCGCCCCCACTCGGCGGCCTGTTCCGTCCCGGCCAGCTCGCCGAGGCGGTGCAGTTCGGGCTCGGCCCAGCCGGCACCGGCCCGGTGGAGCGCGGCGAGCAGGGTGGGGTCGGTGGCGACGTCGTGGCCGTACTGGTCCGGCACCTGGTTGGTGACCTCGTGCGTGGACGGCATCGCGTCCTCCTCAGGAACTCCGAGTGGCTTTGTCTCCCTGCTCCGCGCCCAGGGCACGCTGGGCGAAGGAGACCAGGGCGGGGATCACGTCGTCCGGGTCCGATCCGGCGGCGAGCGGGCCGACCAGTGCCTCGCCGACCGCACCGACCAGTGCGGCGGCGGTCAGTTCGGCGTCCTGGTGCGGTAGTTGACCGGTGGCGATGGCGGCCCTGATCTGTTCGGCGAACAGATCGCGGAACGCCCGCCGGAAGACGAGGCGTTCGGCGTCGACCACCGGGTCGGCGGGTTCGACGAGCAGGGCGTAGGCGAGCCGGGGGGCCTTGAGTGCCCGCGCGGCGAAGGTGCGGACCACGGCCGCCACCCGCCCGTGCGGCCCCTCGCCCCGGTCGGCCGCGTCCGCGACGGCCTCGCCGACGGCCGCCACCTCGCGCTCGACCACGGTGCGGAACAGCACGACGGACAGCTCGGCCTTTCCCCCGAAGTGCTGGTACACGCTACCGGTGGCGATCTTGGCCCGGCGCGCCACCGCCGCCACCGAGCAGCCGCCGTAGCCGTGTTCGGCGAGCAGCTCGACAGCGGCCTGGAGCACCGCCTCGCGCTGGGCGTCCAGCCGGGCCTGGACGGCGGGTGTGCGTCGGTATGCCACACCAAGAATTGAAGCACTGATTCAGAACTTCAGCCAGGGCCTCCGCCCGGAAGGCGGAACGGGCCGCCCGAGGGCGGCCCGTTCGGCGGACGGCGAGTGCGGTGGGGGCTAGGGCTTGGGCAGGGTGCACCCCGGCAGCGTGAGGTCCAGCCGGTTCCCGGCGGCGAAGCAGGACGGGATGAAGTACGTCTCCTCGGCGTAGTTGATGCCCTGGCGGACCGCCACATTGCCGTTCTCGTCGACCTCGCACGGGTTGTCGACGGTGCAGGACTCACCGTCCTCGTTGCCGGTGTTGTTGACCGCGACCAGCTGCCCGGTGCTGGTGTCCACCACCGGCGAGCCCGAGGTGCCGCCGATGGTGTTGCAGCTGGGGGTGTACCGGACGGAGTCCTTCCAGGTCCAGTCACCCTCCTTGAGTCGGTAGACGAAGCCGTCGATGTTGCAGGAGTAGGTCTTCTTCCAGTAGCCGGAGACCACCTTGATCGCGGCGCCCGCCACCGGGTGGGCCGTCGACATCGTCAACGGGCTTATCCCGTAACGGGATTTGATCGAGGCGTAGCTGGTGTTCAGCTGGTAGAGGGTCACGTCGGTGTCGGTCATGGTGCTGTAGACGACCTTGGTGGCCCGCAGCGTGCCCAGCCGTCCGCCGGTGGAGCTCAGCAGCGTGAAGCTGCGACTGGACGGCTGGTCGGTGATCACCTCGCCGGCGGCCGGCATCCCGGTCTCCAGGCAGTGCCCGTTGGTCAGCACCAGCGCCGGGTCGCCGGCGGCGGAGTTCGGCATCCGCACCAGCGAGCCGGAGCAGTCGCTGAGCGCCACGGTTCCGGCGAAGTCCACCGTGACGGCGGGCGCCTTGGCCGAGGCGGGTAAGGCGGCGGCCAGGGTGGTCGCCCCGGCCAGCAGAAGTGCGGAGAACGCTCCGATGAGCGGCTTCTTCATGAAAGTGCCTCTCGGTGTGGGGGTCCTCCCAAGCTGACGTGGGCATGTTGGGTTGTCAATACGATGCGAACACCGGAGCATTGTTGGAAAGTCAGCCCGCTACCGATCGCGACCGGCCGTGAGCCGACACCCGAACCCCCGTCAGCCCTCGCGCCAGTGCCTGCGCCCCACACTGATCAGCCGCAACTGGGTCCGCGCCGTGGCGGCGATCCGCGCCCGGTCCGCGGGCCCCGCGGCATCGAGGAAGGCGACGGCGGTCGCCACCATGTGGTCGACGTACAGCTCCGCGAGCATCCGCACGTCCGCCGCGCTCCACCCCTCGGACTCCGGCTGCGCGCCCAGCGCCTCGGCCACCTCGTCGGCGAACCGCGCCAGCTCGGCGGCGATCGCGGCCCGCACCGGCTGCACCCCGCCGTGCCGCTCGCGCGCCAGGAAGCGGACGTACGCCCGGCGCTCCCGGACATGCCCGGCGATCAGTTCGACCGTACGGTCGATCAGCTCACCGGCCTCGGCCTGCTCGGCGAGCGCGCCCCGCACCAGGCCGTGCAGACTGGCCAGCGATTCCTCCACCAGGACCACGCCCAACTCCGCCAGATCCCGGAAGTGCCGGTAGAAACCGGCCGGCGACATGCCCGCCTCCCGAGTGACCTCGCGCACGCCGAGGCCGCTGAGGTTCTGATGCTCCAACAGGCGCAGCCCGGCATCGAGGAGCGCACGGCGGCTCTGCTGCTTCTGGGCCTGCCTGACCCCCACGGTGTGACTCACATCATTCAGTAAACAACTGTTTGCTGACTCGCGCCAGCGTAGAGTGGAGAAGTCAGCGAACAGTTGTTAGCTGACTCTGGATCCGCCGACCATCCGTGAAGGGCTGGCCATGCTCCTCGCCGTCATCGTCGCCATGGGCCTCCTGGCCGGGGCCGCCATCCACACGTCACTGCCGGTCTTCCTGAGCGCCTCCACCGCGATCACCGCGTGGCTGCTCGTCTTCGCCGCCCGGGAACACCTCGCCCGCACCCGGCTCACCCGCGCGCACCGGAGCTGAACGGGTAGCCGATCGGGCGGCGCGCCCGCACGCCGGCACTGCCGCTCACCCGAGCGCGCGCCCGAACACCGGAGCCGCAGCTCACCCGAGCGCGGGTGGGCACAACGGACGCGGCCCGCCCGCGCACACCGGAACCCGCCCCTCCCGCAGGAGAACCGCCTTGAACCAGCTCACCGCCCGCCCCCCGGCCGCCGCCGCGAACTCCGAGCGCACCGAGAACGCCGACCAGATGGCCGTCGCCTCCTTCATCCTCGGCCTGCCCGGACTGCTGATCTTCAACCTGGTGCTCGGCCCGCTCGCCGCCACCCTCGCCGTCCTCGCCCTGGTCCGGCAGACCCGCCGCCGGGGCCGCGCCCTGCTCGGGCTGGTCCTCGGCATCGCCGATCTGGCCGTGCTCGCGGCCACCGTGCTGGCCGGTCACGGCACCATCTGGCAGCTCGGATCCTGACGTCCGTCCCCTCGTGGACCGAATGGGCGAAGCGTTCACCCGTCGCTACGGTTCGAGTATCAGGTAGGACAAAGCGTCAATAATCTGTTCCGGTACGGATCTCATATTTATGAGCACATGACCAGCCATTCGACGGGACAGCAGGCTCGGGCCGCCGCGGAACGCGCGACCCCAGAGCGGTCGGCCTCCGGGGGACCGACGCCCCGTCCGGTCCGACCACGAGGACGCCGATGCTCAGCCCCCTCCGCCTGACTTCGACCCTTGCGCCGATCGCCCTGACGGTCGGAACCCTGCTCGCCGGTGCCGCACCCGCCCACGCCGGCGCCGCTCCCGGCCCCGGCTTCCCGTCCCGCTACACCGCCCCGTACCTGGAGACCTGGCGCTCCCCCGAGAAGCTGACCGAGCTCCATCGCACCACCGGGCTCAAGTACTTCACCCTGGCCTTCGTGATCAGCGGCGGCGGCTGCAAAGGCGCCTTCGACGGGACCATCCCGGTCGAGCACCGGGGCTGGCAGTCGGCCGTGAACGGCCTACGGGCGGCCGGCGGAGACGTGATCACCTCCTTCGGCGGTGGTTTCGGCACCGAACTCGCCCGGGCCTGCGACTCGGTGGCCGCGCTGAAGGTGGAGTACCGCAGAGTGGTCGACTCCCTCAACCTGACCAGGATCGACTTCGACATCGAGGGCGCCTCCCTGGACGACGCCGAGGCCAACGAGCGCCGCAACCAGGCGCTGGCCGAGCTCCAGCGGGAGTTCGCGGCCGCCGGGCGGCGGCTGGCCGTGCACTACACCCTCCCGGTCAACCCCGGCGGCCTGTCCCCCAACGCGATCGCGCTGCTGGAGAACGCCAGGGACCGGGGTGTACAGGTCAGCGTGGTCAACATCATGACCATGAACTACGGCCCCGACCTCGACATGGGAAGGATCGCCATCACGGCCGCCGAAGGGCTCCACCGCCAGATGGCCGCCATCTGGCCGCACAAGACCCCCGAGGAACTCTGGGGCATGCAGGGCAACACCCCGATGATCGGCGTCAACGACCACACCAACGAGGTCTTCTCACTGGCGGACGCCACCACTCTGGCGAACTTCGCCGACGACAAGGGCATCCAGCTGATCGCCTACTGGTCGACGGGCCGCGACAACGCCTGCCCCGCCGACGGCGTGCGCGTCGCCGACTGCAGCGGCACCCCGCAGGGCCCGCACGACTTCTCCCGCGTCCTCGGCCGCAAAGGCCCGCTCCGGCGCGCGGCGCCGGACGCACGGTCACCACGCTGCCTCAGCTGGTTCGTCAGGACCTGTGACTGGCAGAGCAGTTGGCAGAACGGAGTCTTCTGAGCCGCACCCGGCCGCCCCGGCCGGGAAGCCTCCTCCCCGACCGGGGCGACCGGCGCCGAAGCGGCCGGCTCGAACCGGCTCCGGTCAGACCAGCGGCCTCACCGCGGTCGGGGCGTCACCCGGCGCGATGGCGAGCTCCTCGAACTCGTTCACCTTGTCGATGTCCGCGGCGGCCATCGAGATGTCGGTGACGCGCTCCAGGATCGCCTCGACCACGACCGGGACCCGGTACTCGGCGGCCAGCTTCCCGGCCTCCTCGAAGGCCGGCAGCAGCCGGTCCGGCTCGGTGACCCGGATCGCCTTGCAGCCCAGGCCCTCGACGACCTTGACGTGGTCGACGCCGTAGACACCCAGCTCAGGGGAGTTGAGGTTCTCGAACTCCAGCCTGACCTGGAAGTCCATGTCGAAGTTGCGCTGCGCCTGGCGGATCAGGCCCAGATAGGAGTTGTTCACCAGGACGTGGACGTAGGGGATCCGGTGCTGGGCGCCGACCGCCAACTCCTCGATCATGAACTGGAAGTCGTAGTCGCCGGAGAGGGCGACTACCTGGGCCTGGGGGTCGGCGATGGCGACCCCGAGCGCGGCCGGGATGGTCCAGCCCAGCGGGCCGGCCTGGCCGCAGTTGATCCAGTGGCGCGGCCGGTAGACGTGCAGCAGCTGCGCGCCGCCGATCTGGGAGAGGCCGATGGTGGTGACGTAGCGGGTCTCGGGGCCGAAGGCCCGGTTCATCTCCTCGTAGACGCGCTGCGGCTTCAACGGGACGTCATCGAAGTGGGTCTTGCGCTGGAGGGTGGCCCTGCGCCGCTGGGTGGCGACGGCCCACTCGCCGCGGTCCTTCAGCTCCCCCGCGGCCCCGAGCTCCCCGGCCACCTCGACGAAGCGCTCCAGCGCGGCCCTGGCGTCGGAGGCGATGCCGTAGTCCGGGGCGAAGATCCGGCCGATCTGGGTCGGCTCGATGTCGACGTGGACGAACCTGCGGCCGGCCGTGTAGACCTCCAGGCCGCCGGTGTGACGGTTGGCCCAGCGGTTGCCGATCCCGAGGACGAAGTCCGAGGCGAGGAAGGTCTCGTTGCCGTAGCGGTGCGAGGTCTGCAGGCCGACCATTCCGGCGTTCAGCTCGTGGTCGTCCGGGATGGCTCCCCAGCCCATCAAGGTCGGGACGACCGGGACACCGGTCAACTCGGCGAACTCCACCAGCACTTCGGAGGCGTCGGCGTTGATGACGCCTCCGCCGGCGACGATCAGCGGGCGCTCGGACTCCTGCAGCAGCGCGATCGCCTTCTCGGCCTGGGCCCGGGTCGCCGACGGCTTGTAGACCGGCAGCGGCTGGTAGGTCTCCGGGTCGAACTCGATCTCGGTCAGCTGGACATCGGCCGGCAGGTCGATCAGGACCGGGCCGGGACGGCCGGAGCGCATCAGGTGGAACGCCTGCTGGAAGACGCCCGGAACCTGCGCGGCCTCCAGGACCGTGGTCGCCGCCTTGGTGACCGGCCGCGCGATCGAGGCGATGTCGACCGCCTGGAAGTCCTCCTTGTGGATCCGGGCGGTCGCCGCCTGGCCGGTGATGCACAGGATCGGGATCGAGTCGGCGCTCGCCGAGTACAGGCCGGTGATCATGTCGGTGCCGGCCGGGCCCGAAGTGCCGACGCAGACGCCGATGTTGCCGGGCTTGGTGCGGGTGTAGCCCTCGGCCATGTGGGAGGCGCCCTCGACATGACGGGCCAGCGTGTGGTTGATCCCGCCCGCGGCCTTGAGGGCGGCGTAGAACGGGCTGATCGCGGCGCCCGGGACGCCGAACGCGACCTCAACGCCTTCGCGCTTGAGGATCTCAACTGCCGCACGGGCGGCTGTCATACGAGGCATCGGCTTCTCCTGCGTCGGCCCGGTGTGGGGGCTCTGCTCGACTCCGCACACTTTTCGCTGATTTCCACGATGCGAAAGAATAGTTTTGCTATGTGAAAGCAAGGTAGGTCGCCCCGAATGCGGTCGTCAAGGGGCGTCCGGCCGGCGGGACGGCTGCCGCGCTTCGTCCGCCCGGCGGTTGGTAGTTGGCGGTTCGCAGTCGGCGGTCGGTGGTCGGCGGTCCGCGGACCGCAGCACCCGATCGGCCCGAAAACTCCGTACGGGACTGGAGTTCGGCACCGCCGAGGTGATGGACTCTGACCCGGTCCGGCATTGGCGCAGGAGAGGGGCTGGGAATGGCTTCGCTGAGCGGCGGGAGCGCGGAGGCGGCACCGGACTGGTCGGCGTACCAGTTCGAGATCTACCTGAACGGTGTGGCCGGAATCGTGCCGCGGATGCCGACCGACCTCACCCGGCTGGAGGAGGTGGCCGGCCGGTGGCTGGCGCCGGGACCGGTCGGATACGTCACGGGCGGTGCGGGCAACGGCCGTACCGTTCAGGCCAATCGAGCCGCGCTGGACCGCTGGCAGATCGTGCCCCGGATGCTGCGCGACGTCAGCGAGCGCGACCTCACCGTCGAGGTGCTCGGCCGGAGCCTGCCGGCTCCGCTCGCGCTGGGGCCGATCGGGGTGCTGTCGATCGTGCACCCGGAGGCCGAGCCCGCGGCGGCCAGGGCGGCAGCGGCACAGGGCGTTCCGTACACCCTGTCCTCGGTCTCCAGTACGCCGCTGGAGCAGGTGGCGGCGGCGATGGGGGACGGCGAACGCTGGTTCCAGCTGTACTGGGGCAAGGACCGCGAGGTCACCCGGAGCTTTCTGGGGCGGGCGAAGGCATCCGGTTTCAGCGTGCTGGTGGTCACCCTGGACACCCCCATGCTCTCCTGGCGCCCACACGACCTCGACCAGGCGTACCTGCCGTTCCTACGGGGCGTCGGCACCGCCAACTACTTCACCGATCCGGCGTTCCAGGCCGGGTTGGCCAGGCCGGTGCACGAGGACCTGAACGCCGCGGTGCTGCACTTCACCGCGATGTTCTCCGACCCCGGGAAGACCTGGGACGACCTGGCGTTCCTGCGCGAGCACTGGGACGGACCGATCGTGCTCAAGGGCGTCCTGCACCCGGACGACGCCCGGCAGGCCGCCGACGCGGGCATGGACGGGGTGGTGGTCTCCAACCACGGCGGACGGCAGGTCAACGGGGCGATCGGGGCCCTCGACGCACTCCCGGGCGTGGTCGCGGCGGTCGGCGACCGGCTGGACGTCCTGTTCGACAGCGGGATCCGCAGCGGCGACGACGTGTTCAAGGCGCTCGCCCTGGGGGCCCGCACCGTCCTGCTCGGCCGCCCGTACGCGTACGGGCTCGGCCTCGACGGGCAGGCCGGGGTGGAGCACGTGATCCGCGCCCTGCTCAACGAGTTCGACCTCACCCTTGCCCTCTCCGGGCACACCTCCGCCACCGGGCTGACACCGGAGGCACTGACCCGCGCGGACTGACCCGCGCTGGCCGGCTACCGGGGGCGGCCCGGTACGCGGGAGGCACGGGAGAGCCGACCGGGCCCCCGGAGCCGTACCGTGCCCGCACGTGGGTGGGATCACCAGGGAGACCGTGGTCGGGATCGCGCTGGCCGCCGTCCAGAACGTGACCGAGTACCTGGCCGGCCGCCCGCCCCAGGACGCCGACACCAGCTGACGCCCCGGCACGGCGTGAGGCGTCCGGCGGCGCGCGGAGCCGCACGACCGACGCCCGCACGGCGGATCGCTCGGCAGGAACAGGGAGCCGCACGACCGGACGCCCGCACGGCGGAACGCTCGGCGGGCGCGGGCCTGACCGGTGTGTTTGTGTGGACAGCATTGGCCCCGGCCGTCCCGCGAACTCCCTCCCGGGAGAGGTGATCCTCCGTGACAATGCCTCCGTTCGGCTCCGACGACCCGTTCTCCGACCTGCTGAGCCGGTTCTTCGGCATGAGCCCGCTCTCCTCGCCGCCCGCCGTGCAGCGCGTGCCGATCGGCCGGATGCTGAGTGACTCCGCCAGGACCCTGCTGGGGGTCGCCTCCGACCGGGCCACCGCCGACGGCAGCAGCGATCTCGACACCGCCCACCTGCTCTGGGCCGCCACCCAGGTGGAGCAGTCCCGTCACCTGCTGGAACGCGCCGGGATCGACCCCGACCAGCTCGCCGAGGACCTCCGGGACGCGCTCCCCGCCGGCCCCGGTACGGGCGGCGAGCCCGGCGGGGAGCCGTCCCTCACCCCCGCCGCCAAGCGCGCCCTGCTCGCCGCCCACGCCCGCTCACAGCGCGCCGGCGCGTCCTACATCGGCCCCGAACACATCCTCGGCGCCCTGTTCGGGGAGGACCGCTCGGGCACCGGCCAGGCGCTGCGCAACGCCGCGCCGTCCGAGGCGGCGCTGCGTACCGCGATGGAGAGCCGCGGCCCGGGCGGCGAACGGGCGCCCGGCTCCGGCGGGAGCGACACCCCGACCCTGGACGAGTACGGCCGCGACCTCACCGAGGAGGCCCGCGCGGGCCGGCTGGACCCGGTGGTCGGACGCGCCCGGGAGATCGAGCAGACCGTCGAGATCCTCTCCCGCCGCACCAAGAACAACCCCGTGCTGATCGGCGAACCCGGCGTCGGCAAGACCGCCATCGTGGAGGGCCTGGCCCAACGGATCGTCTCCGGCGACGTCCCCAGCAGCCTCAAGGACAGGCGGGTCGTCGCCCTCGACCTGACCGGCCTGGTGGCCGGCTCCAAGTACCGGGGCGACTTCGAGGAACGGCTGAAGAACGTCATCGACGAGGTGGTCGGCGCCGAGCAGACCGTCATCCTCTTCCTGGACGAACTGCACACCGTGGTCGGTGCCGGCGCGGGCGGCGAGGGCTCGATGGACGCCGGCAACATCCTCAAGCCGGCACTCGCCCGGGGCGAGCTGAGCCTGGTCGGGGCGAGCACGCTGGACGAGTACCGCAAGCACGTCGAGAAGGACGCCGCGCTGGAGCGCCGCTTCCAGCCCGTCCTGGTGCCCGAACCGTCGGTCGAGGAGACCGTCCAGATCCTGCACGGCCTGCGGGACGCGTACGAGGCACACCACCAGGTCCGGTTCACCGACGAGGCGCTGGACGCCGCGGCCGCCCTCTCCGACCGGTACATCAGCGACCGGTTCCTACCCGACAAGGCGATCGACCTGCTCGACCAGGCCGGCGCCCGGGTACGGCTGCGCAGCCTCTCCGGCAGCGGCGAGGCCGTCGAGGCGCAGGAGCGACGCACCAAGCTGCGCCGCGAGCTGGACGAGGCGGTCGCCGACGAGGACTACGTCCGGGCCGCCAACCTGAAGAAGGAACTGACGCAGGTCGAGGACGAGTTGGCGGCGGTCGCCGAGCGGCGCGAGGGAGTGGTCGAGGTGACCGTGGACGACATCGCCCAGGTGCTCTCCGCGCGCACCGGCATCCCGGTCACCCAGCTCAGCGAGACCGAGCGGGACCGGCTGCTGAAGCTGGAGGAGCACCTGCACCAGCGGGTCATCGGCCAGGACCAGGCGGTCACCGCCGTCGCCCAGGCCGTCCGCCGCAGCCGGGCCGGCATGGGCGACCCGCAGCGTCCCACCGGCAGCTTCCTCTTCCTCGGCCCGACCGGCGTCGGGAAGACCGAACTCGCCAAGGCCCTGGCCGAGTTGCTGTTCGGCGACCCGGACCGGATGATCCGCTTCGACATGAGCGAGTTCCAGGAGAAGCACACCGTCTCCCGCCTGGTCGGCTCCCCGCCCGGCTACGTCGGCTACGAGGAGGCCGGCCAGCTCACCGAGGCAGTCCGCCGCAGGCCGTACAGCGTGCTGCTGTTCGACGAGGTGGAGAAGGCACACCCCGACGTCTTCAACATCCTGCTCCAGGTGCTGGACGACGGCCGGCTGACCGACGCCCAGGGCCGTACGGTCGACTTCCGCAACACCGTGGTCATCCTGACCAGCAACATCGGCTCGCAGCGGATCCTGGAGCACAAGGGCGACGTGGACGAGATCCACGAGGACCTGATGCGCGACCTGCGGCTCCAGTTCAAGCCCGAGTTCCTCAACCGGATCGACGAGATCATCGTCTTCCACGCGCTGAGGCGGGACGAACTGCTCAAGGTGGTCGACCTGTTGCTGGCCCGCAGCGAACGCCTGCTCAAGGCCCAGGGGATCGGCCTGGAGGTGACGGCACAGGCCAAGCAGTGGCTGGTCAACAGGGGTTACCGGCCCGAGTTCGGCGCCCGGCCGCTGCGCCGCACCATCCAGTCCGAGCTCGACAACCGGATCTCCAACCTGCTGCTCGACGGCACCGTCCAGGAGGGCGACACCCTGCGCGCCGATGTCGCGGACGGCGAACTCACGGTCGCACTCTCCGGGCCCGCCCGGAAGGACGAGCCGACGCAGGATGCCGCCCCGTCGAGTTGAGCCGGCAACGCCTCGCCCTCGGGTCGCGGCCGGCCCGCTCCCGGGCCACTACCGGAGGTATGGTGGGCCCAACTGCCTTACCCCGCCCGGGAGGAGACGGCACGGTGTCCGATCCAGCCCCGCAGGTCAGCACCACCACCGGAACGGTCCGCGGTGAGCGGAGGAACGGTCTCGCCGTCTTCCGCGGCATCCCGTACGCGGCACCACCGGTCGGGCCGCTGCGGTTCGGCGCACCCCGGCCCGCCCGGCCCTGGGACGGCGTACGCGACGCCACCAGGTTGGGGCCGCCCCCGCCGCAGTCCGGGCCGGCCGCGCAGGCCGTGCCAGCCGCATCGGCCCAAGTGGTCGCCGGTGACGACTGGTTGACACTCAACGTCTGGTCCCCCGACCTGGGCGACGCCGGACTGCCGGTGCTGGTGTGGATCCACGGCGGCGTCTACCTGGCCGACTTCTCCGGCAACCCGCTGTACGAGGGCTCGGCCATCGCCGAACTGGGCATGACCGTGGTGACCTGCAACTACCGTACGGGAGCCGAGGGTTTCGCCCTCTTCCCGGACACTCCCGCCAACCGGGGGCTGCTCGACCAGATCGCCGTACTGGAGTGGGTCAGGGAGAACATCCGCGGCTTCGGCGGCGACCCGGACCGCGTCACGGTCTGCGGACAGTCGGCCGGTGCCGGTTCCATCGCGACCCTGCTTTCGATGGAGCGCGCCGCCGGGCTGTTCGGGCGGGCCATCCTCCAGTCCGTGCCCGGGATGTACTGCACCACGGCCTTCGCCACGGCCGTCGCGACCGAGCTGACCCGGCTGCTCGGCACCGCCCCCGCCCCGGCCGACCCGCAGAAGCTCGCCGAGACCGTGACCGCTCTGATCGCCACCATGCCCGCAGAGAGCGCCCGTTGGGGCCGGGCCGGGCAGGCCGCCACACCGTTCGCCCCCGTCGTGGACGGCGAGATCCTGCCCGAACTCCCCTGGTCCGCGCTGGCCGAAGGGGCGACCGCCGCCCGGGCCGCCGGAGTGGACCTGCTGCTCGGCCACACCCGGGACGAGGCACGCCTGTTCACCGCCATGGCCGGCCTGCTCGGCCAGGTCACCGACGCTCAGGCCGACACCGCATTGCGGGCCTTCGCCCCCGGCCCCGACGGTCCGCACTCGTACCGCACCGCCTTCCCCGCCGCCTCCGCACAGGACCTGTGGGAACTCGTCCTCTCCGACGCCCTGTTCAGGATCCCCACCCAGCGCCTCGCCGGGTTCCACACCGCCGCCGGCGGTCGCACCTTCCGCTACGAACTGTGCTGGCCCTCCCCCGCAGCGGGCGGTGCCCTGGGCTCCTGCCACAGCCTCGACGTCCCACTGTTGTTCGGCAGTTACGACAACCCCGGCGCACAACTCCTGCTCGGCCCCGACCAACCCTCCGCCGAGACCCACGCCATGGCCGACACCATCCGCCGCAACTGGGTCGCCTTCGCCAGCACCGGCGACCCCGGCTGGCCCGCCGCCCGCCCGGACCAGCCCCGCACACGCATCCTCGACACCGTCCCGGCAACCGCCGACCACGTCGAGGAGGCCTCCCTGCGCATCTGGTCGGGACAGCCGTTGGAGCCCTTCGACCTGCCGCCGGCCTGACGACCTGGCCTGGTCCAGCCGGGCCGGGCCAGGCCAGGCGGCCCAGGGGACGGCGCGGGCGGCTCAGGGGACGGCGCGGGCGGCTCAGGGGACGGCGCGGGTCTCCGCTCAGCCTGCGGTCTCGGCCGCCACCCAGCCCAGGTACGCCTCGCTCCCGGTGACCACGGGAACACCGATGACCTCCGGCGTCTCGTAGTCATGCTGCTCGCCGATGAACTCCGCCAGCCGCTCCCCGAGATCCGCCCGGGTCTTGAAATCCACCCGCCACTCCGCCGATTCCTGCACCTCCCCCTCCCACCAGTACACCGACCGCACCGGATACACCTGCGCACAAGCCGCCAGCCGCCCCCGCACCACCTTCGCGGCCAACTCCCTCGCCCTGCCTTCGTCGTCGTGGGTGGTGGTCACCACGATGAACTCCTGCTTCGCCATACCGGAAGCTTAGGGATGTCTTGACGGTCCCCTTGCGGATGTCCACCGCACGGATGATCCCGACCCGTCACACCTGCGACCAGAACCTGGCAGCGGTCACCTCTGCGGCAGTGACGGCTACCTGGCAACCGCCCACCACTTGCTGAAGATGAGGATGGTGGTCCCCATCCAGAAGAAGAAGAGTGAAATCCACAGGAGCGTCTCGACACCGGTGCAGTCGAGTGCAAGAGCCACGAGGAAGGCGAGGATTCCGGTGACGGAGACGTAGATGCCCCATCGTTTGACGTACTGCGCACGAGGTCCGATGGGGTGGCGCACGGGAGCTGCCGCAACCGCTACGAAAGTCAGTAACTGCAGGATCGCAAAACCAATAGTGATCATTCCACCTTCTCCACTCTTGCCCTCCCCTTCGGAAGCCGGGGCGCCACGGGGACTCAACTCTCTTGCAGCGCCCTGCCCTACGCCGCCAACCCGTCCAAGAGGTGAACAGGGCCGCCCGCCGTCCGCAACCCTCTCCATGTGGTTGCCGCTTGCCGGAGTCCCCCTTGCCCTGGTGGAACATATTCGCACGAATGATTCCCATGCGCGGCAAATTTGAGCGGAATATGATCTTCCCCCTTAAAGCCCTCGATCCCGAGGCCTAAATTCCCCAGGCAGCCCCACACAAGGAGCCGAAACCATGAAAGAGAAGCCGAGGCGCCGGCTACCCGCACCTGCCGCGAGAGGACTGCAGGTACTCACCTGCCGCCCTGGGCTCATGCCTTTGGCCTCATGCGGTCCGAACTGCCTCCAAGGGGCCGGGATTCCCCCGTGGCTCCCCGATCGATCGGGCACGGCTCGGCGCACGGGCAGCACTAGCCTCCGCCTTTCAGTTGGGTTCGCCTGAACCGGGTCAATGGCGTTGGTGACGCGTCGTGGCCGTGTGCGGGTGTGGGGGCATGCCGAAGG